>DASVNL010000240.1:0-12390 GCA_036383875.1 Thermoanaerobaculia bacterium | reverse complement strand
CGGTTCCTCGCCGGGAAGCGCGATGATCCTGATGTCCACGTGGCGGTCGGGGGTGCGGTCGACGCCGAGGTAGCGGGCGGCGGCTTGGGAGAGGTCGAGGCAGAACTTCTTGGCGTAGGGGCCGCGGTCGTTGACGCGCATGCGCAGCTTGCGTCCGGTTGAGCGGGCCGTCACTTCGATCCACGTGCCGAGGGGGAGGGTGAGGTGCGCGGCGGAGTACTTGCCGTTGCGGAAGACCTCGCCATTCGCGGTCTTCCTTCCATCGAAGAAGGACGAGTAGTAGCTCGCCAGGCCGGACACGCGATGCGAAACGGCGAGTTTCGTGTACCGCAGCACTCGCTGCAGAAAGGGGTCGCGGTCCGGTTGCGCCGTGGTTGAGAGCTCGTAGCACCCGCTGAGCGGCTGAGCCAGCGTCAGGTCGTCGGTGCCCTCCACTCCCGCGCCCTGCGTCTGCAGGGCCACAAGGACCGCGAATACGAGAAGAGCTCGTCTTCGCATGGCGGTCATTGTAGTCGCATATCAATAAGCGGGCCAAACTGTGATTGTCGCAACCGATTAACTCTCTACAGCTCAGCAGTTTGTCGTGGCGTCCTAATTGCTAATAAGAGTTAGCACGCAGCACAGGAGGAAACGACCGATGGGGGAGTTGAAGACTCGAAGGCCATACCAGGAGCGCTTTCTCGACAACTTCGACCGCGCGCAGCTGCGCCGTGAGGTGGAGGCTGTGAAGCCTCGCGGTCTCACGGGGTTGAAGAAGAAGTACACGACCTGGGCTCTCGGTGCCTCGCTCGCCCTCGGCGGGATGGGCATCCCGATGCGCATGGCGCATCAGCAGCTTTCGCCGAGGGGCGCCGATCAACGCGCGATCGCCGAGTCGGAAGCCGACAGCACGCTCGTGAAGGATCTCAAGGCGGCGGAGTCGATCGCGAAACAGGTTGCGAGCGGCGTTGCATCCGGCGTGGAGAGCGCCACGCATTCACCGCTCGCCGCCGTCGCCGAAGTTCCGAAGCAAACGCTGAGCATCGTCACGGAGAAAGCGCGTCAGGACTTCTTCCACAAGGAAGTGCCGTTCGGCTCCGTGATCTATCGCGAGGCGAAGAAGAACAACCTCCGGCCCGAGCTCGTCGCAGCAGTGGTGCAGGCGGAGTCGCGCTTCAAGCCGACTGCGCGATCGGGCGCCGGCGCGGTCGGGCTCATGCAACTCGTGCCGCGCACGGGACGCTGGATGGGCGCACGCGATCTGACCAACCCGGCCCAGAACATCGCGGCCGGAACGAAGTACCTCAGATACCTGCACGAGCGATTCGACGGCAACGAGACGAAGGTCATCGCGGCCTACAACGCGGGCGAGGGCAACGTGAAGCGATTCGGCGGCGTGCCGCCGTTCAACGAGACGCGCAAGTACGTCGACAAAGTGCAGAACTACGAACAGGATTTTCAGAATCGCGTGGAGAGCCGGATGACCGACGCATCGGCAGCGACAGAGGTCGCGGATGCGACGACGATCGACCTCGCGCGTTGATGTGATTCAATAGCAACGCGTGTCCGGGATCAGACTTCTCATTGGCGTGATCGTGATGGGCGTGGCCGTCCCGGTCACGCTTTTTCTTTTGCTCGACCTGCACTCGATCGGCGACTTCGTCGCCCTTGCCGCAGTGACGTTTTTCTCCTGGGGCGTCGCCGATCTCCTCGGCACGATCCTCGAGAAGCCGCGCCTCAAGGATCGCTCGCCGGGCAAGGCGCTGAAGGAAGACTGGGAGCGTCGCTCGAAAGAGTGAGCCGCTAGACCCAGTCGCCCATCTTCTTCAGCAACTGATCGATCGTCAGCAACCGTTCGGCGCCATCCGACTCGCGACGGAAGATCGCGTGGTACCAGCCCTTCATCCCGATCGGCGTGTAGACGTCGCCGCCCATGCGCAGACGTCCGCCGGAAACGAGTTTGAGGAAGACCTGCTCGTACGCCGAGCGCGAAAGCCGGCGATCGGGAAACGGAATCGCGAAGCTGTTCCGGCGACGCTCGGCGGCGCGACGCCGCTCCTGCGAGATCTTGCCGTCGTTCTGCGAATTGCCCAGCAGCGAGATCGCGCGGCGATCGACGTAGTGCGACGGACGTTTCGGAACGAGCTTGCCGGGACGATCGCTGCGCCGGCGCGAGAGCGCGGCTTTGTGCAGCGATGCGCGTCGCGGCCCGAGGGGCTCGGGACGGAGATCGTCGAGCAGCGCGGCGCGCGGTGAGTTCTTCGCGTCGCGACGATGCAGCGACGTCGTGCGCGCAGCCGGTTCGGTACTGACGTTGGCCATCTCGAGCTGATGCTTCTCGCGCGCCTGCTGGCGCTCGATCACGTACTCGTCGATCGACTGCGGGTTCCATTTGCGCGACGGCTCGAGCAGTCGCATCTCGGATTCGTAGGTCTTCAGCTCGTGAATGACCATGCCCCACTTGCACAGACGTCCGACGTCTTCGTACGCGGTGGGACGATCGATGAGCTCGAGCATCGACGGCGCACGTCCGTCGAGAACCGCGAACAGCAATCGGAACGAGAAAGGATCGGAGAAGCGGCGAATCGAGCGGCGGAAATACCACGCCGTGTCGCGCGCGATCTCGCGCAGCGATTTCGTCTCGCCGAACTGCGTCGTCCAGCGACGCTCGTTGACGTCGCAGGTGTACGGGCTCTCGTCGTAGTGAAAGTCCTTCGTGAGCCAGCCTTTGCGCGTGGTGTGTTTGCCCGGGACGACGCCCGCGATGATCGGAAGCGGAAGGCGCTCGAGCATCGAGAGGTCGTAGGTCGGCCACGACATGACTTCGCGCACGATGCCGACGATGAGGGTCGCTGACGCGATCATCAAACCGGGATCGGGAGTGAAGTCGACGGTGATTTCAATGCGATTGCCACGCGGTCGCACGCCGACGCCCGTCGAGCGTCGATTGGACGCGACGAGCATGACGGGCACAGGGAGGATGTACGCGAGGAGCAACGCCAACTTCTGGATGTTGCGATTGCGGTTCTGCTGCGACTTCGGGATCTCGTACGAGATGTTGTAGTGGGTGCTGTAAGCCTTGAGGCGCACGGTGTGGCCGTTCTGTTTGCCCCAGTTGGTGAGCTGGTCGCGCACGAAGCCGATCTGCTCCCAAAGGTTCCGCACCATACGCGCAGTCGCAGAGGGCGCAAGCTCGATGACGGGTGTCACGACTTCGATGACGCCACGGTCGAAGTAGACCGCGCCGCCCGTCGGAAGTTGCAGCGAGGTTTTCTCGCGCGCAAGAAGCTCGCGATCGATGAAGGCGCTGGGGTGTTTCCAGTAGGTCTCGGGGTTGATCTCGACTTCATCGAGCCAGACGTTGAACTCGGACTCCATGCCCATGACGGGCATGTCGAGCCACGTTCTTCGTCCCCGCGCGACTTCGCTGTCGAGCTCGTGTTTTAGTTCGGGAGGTAGCATGGAACCTCGGAAGATTTCTCTGTTTGGACTGCGACTGCACCAGCCTCCAAAGCAAAGGCTGGGCCTGCGCTCGGGAAGCGCGCTTCGCGGGGAAAACCGACCAAGGGGCCTCCGGCGGGCCGGCACGGCCGGCAGCGCTGGTTGTCCCATCTAACGCGGTCAGGCTGAACGCGCGCGCACTACCAAGCGGCGTGTTTGCAGGAACAAAAAGCGCTGCCGGCCGTGCCGGCCCGCCGGAGGCCTCTCGTCGGCCTTCTCGTGAAGATCACTCCTCGGGCGCAGCAGCCCGCCGATCCTTGCCGCGGCGGTCTTCGAAGGCGAATCGGGGGCGATTCTCCTGAGGCTGCTCCATCCGATCCTCGCTGATCTCGCGGGGCGTCAGCGTGATGAACCCGAGGTCGAGGTGCACGTGATCGTCGGCAAATTTGCCGATCACGTGGCCGTACGGCAGCACATGCACGTCATCGCTGACCTCCTCGGCGATGACGTTGTACTTCTCGATCGACTCCTTCGTTTTCAGGATCGTCGACCCGATGCGGTAGATGTCCGCGGCCGTGCCCCACATGTGCGCCGTGGCGTTCTGCGAGAGCTTGTGTGCGGGGGAGCGATAGCCGCCGTTCACGGCGACATGCACCGAGGCGCCGGCGGCGCTGCGGAACTGTTCGAGATAGAACGCGAGGATGCGCACTGCGCAGGGGATGTAGCGCGGCCATTGCTGCAGGCGCGGCGCTTCCTTGAGGTCGGTGAGGATGAATTCGTTCAGGCCGAAGTGCGACGTCAGGCGAGTCGACAGCGCGACTTCGTGCGAGGGGATTTCGTAGAAATAGCGTGGCAGGCGATGGCGGCGCCCTTCGGCGTCGCGAACCATGTCGCCGGGCTTCAGTACTGCGCGCATCTCGTCATCGAGATCGAACGCGTCGACGACCTTCAACGTCTGCGTTTCCGTCACCACACCACTACTCATACACGCTTTCCGCCAGTGTACTGAAGATGTCGCGTGAGACTTCCGCAACAGCCGTCCCGCGACCTTGTTCGGCGGGGAACTGCGTAAGGATCACGAGCACGTAGGGCTTGCGGCCGTCGAGATACACGATGCCCGCGTCGTGATGCACCGTCGAGATGTTGCCCGTCTTGTGGGCGACGCGCGCGGCCTTCGGCAGACCGGCGGGGATGCCGCTGCGGTACTGCTGGTCGAGCATGATCTCGAGCATGTCGTCGCAGGCCTTCTGCGAGTACGCCTTCCCGTCGGCGATGAGGCGCAGCATTTTGAGCAGGCCGTGCGCGGTGACTTCGTTGTTGAGACCCGCGTTGAAGGCGCGTGAGTCTTCGACGCCGCGAAGCACGCGCACGCCGTCGATCTCGAGCTCGTCGAGTGCGAGTTGAATCGTGCCGATGCCGATCACGTCGACGAGCAGATTCGTTGCGAGATTGCTCGATTTCGTGATCATCCAGTACGCGAGCTCGCGCACGGTGAGCGTCTTGCCGAGGTGGCCGTACACGTCGGGATCGGCGTCGCGGCCGAGGTCGAGCATGAACGGCTCCTGGTTGACGATGCTCGTGAAGCGATTGCGCACGTGCACCGGCGCTTCGAGTTGCAACTCGCCGCGATCCACCTGGCGGAACACGCCGAGGAGCACGGCCAGCTTCATCGTCGACGCGGCGTGGAAGTAGTGATCCGCGTTGTACGACCACTGGATCGTCGTCTCGGCGTCGTAGAACGCGATGCCGAGATTGTCGAGCGAGTGATCCCTCTGAATTTTGAGGATGTTGCGATACAGCGACACCTCGGATGCCGCAACCGAATCCTTCTCCGGCGTCACCGGGATCCGTTCAGAGTGTGCCTGTGCTTTCGCAGCCATTGGTCGAATCTTACCGAGGTTGCAAGTGACACGCCGCGAGGCCCGTCAGCGCTTCCAGTCGTTCAGCGCCCAATCGTAGTCGTCGTATTCGACGTCGGTCTCTTTCGCCTGCGCGATGAGCTGCTGCTTGTCGGTCGGCATGTACTTGCGGATGAATGCGACACGGCCGCCGCCCCACTTGTCGAAGTCGTCGCCGAACCAATCCATGATCTTGGTCGTGTGGATCGTGAGCTCGTCGCCGTCGCGTTTGAAGCGCACGTTCGACGCGAGGAAGCGGCGCGCCTGATCGTCGAGCTGCGCGTCGAGCTTGTCGCCCGTGTACGCCTCCGTGCGAATCGGCGGGCAGCTCTTCGCGGCGCAGTTGATCGCGAAGTGAATGCGCGCGTCGTGGAACCCGTCGCGGATCTTCTTGTTCTCCACTTCGTCGAGCGAGAGCAGTTCGTTGCCGACCGGCACGCGTTCTTTTTTGAACACGTTGAGGCGGATGATCGGATCGGTGGAGATGTCGCGGATCGATTCGACGGGATACGCCTCGACGATCGTCGCGACCGTGTTGATGTTGTAGACGTTGATCCAGTACGCGAGCTGCGCCTTCGGCTTCAGCGCGGCGACGTTCGTGCGCGACAGCGCGGCGCGCAACGTCTGCAGCGTGCGCGCGTCCTTCGCTTTCAGCGCGCCGTAGTCCATGCCGTGCGCGGGGTTGTAGTACGTCGCGAGAATGCGATTCCACTGCGTGTAATCGGGCTCGGCTTGCGCGAAGGCAACCGACGGCAGAAGGAGCAGGAACAGCGCGAGTGCGTGTCTCATCGGTCATTGGCGCGCAACCAGCGTCCGATGCGCTCGATTCCGGCGGTGATCTGCTCGACCGGCGCGGCGTACGAGATGCGGATGAATCCCTGGCCGCGCGTTCCGAACGCGAGTCCCGGAATCACGAGCACGGCGGCGTCGGTCGCGAGGGTCTTGGCGAACGAGATCGAATCGCACGCGGGCACCGGTGCGAATGCGTAGAACGCGCCCTGCGGCGGCGCGATCTCGACTTCGAGCTCGTGTTGAATCGCGTACAGCGCGGCCTCGCGTTGTTGCGCGAACTGCGCGCGGACGCCGTTCAGCCACGTCTCGTTCCACGCGGGATCGTTGTAGATCGACTCGGCGAGCGCTTGCGAGAAAACGGATGCGCACGTCGCGATGTATTGATGCGCGGTGATGATCGGTTTCATCAGCGACTCGTGCGCGTGAATCCAGCCGAGTCGCAATCCCGTCATCGCGTGACTCTTCGACAGGCCGCTGAGCACGAGCACGTTGTCGCCCATGCCGGTCATCGATGTCGGCGGCGCGTCGTACCAGATCTCGCGATACACCTCGTCGCTGATCACGAGCGGCCCGAGCGCCGCGATGCGCTCGAGCGTTTCTTTCGACGCGACGGAGCCGAGGGGATTCGAAGGCGAGGTGACGACGATCAGTTTCGTGTTCGGCGTGATCTTTTTCGCGAGCGCGTCGACGTCGATCTGCCAGTCGGGCGGCTCGAGGTCGTACGTCACGGTGGTCGCGCCGCAAATTTTCGCGAGCGTCGCATAGGCGACGAAGCCGGGATTCGGCACGAGCACTTCGTCGCCCGGATTCACGAACGCGGTGAAGATCGAGAACAGCCCTTCCTGCGTGCCGGCGGTGATGCAGATCTCGCTTTTCGGATCGTACGGCGTGTTCTCGCAGAGCTTCTTGCGCAGCGAGAGCGCGCCGGCATTCGGCGAGTAGTGCCACGACGTCGTGACGGCGGCGCGGGCCATGTCGCGGAGGCGCTCGTCGGGCTCGACGTTCGGTTCGCCGATGCCCAGGTTGATGGAGAGCGGTGTGGCCAGCGCGTTGATCTGGCGAATCAGGGAGAGCTCGATGTCCGCGAGTCGTTCCGCCGGCTTCATTGCGCGGAGTTTACCCGCCACACGACGAATCCTCCGCCTGTCGTGCAGCGATCGCCCGTCGACGTCGCCTCGCCCGCGAAACTGACGATGAGCTCGGGACGCGCGTCGCCGTCGATGTCGGCCGCGTGGACGTCGTACGCATCGCAGCCGCTCAACCACTCCGGACGTTCGACAGTCGCGTCGCGCGTGAAGCCATCGGTGGTGCGAGCGAAGAGCAACATCGCGCCGCGACTGCGCACGGCGACGAGCACCGTGCTGCCGTCGATGTCGATGGTGGCCATCGCGACGATTGGATCGCGCGAACGCACGGCCCACAAACGCGTCGCCGTCTCCTCGGAACGCGACCAACGCACGACGTCGAGCGCGGTGCAGTGTCCGCGTTCGCTCGGCACGCGCGTGCCGAGGAGCAATTCGTCGCGGCGATCGCGATCGAAGTCGTGGAGTGCGGTTGCGGTGACGGCGGCGCCTTTCTCGATCGATTGAATTGCGTGCGACGTCCACGTGTCGCCGCGGCCGAGCAGGAGGAGCTTGCGCGTGGCGGTGAGCTCGGTGCCGAGAAGTGCGTCGGGATGGCGATCACCGTTCACGTCGCCGATCGCGAGCGCGTTGCCGAAGAGCGCCGGCGTGTCGGCGATCGTCGCGCGTTCCCACTCGCCGCCGCGATTGAGATACAGCACGACGCTTTCGTTCGACTGCGCGACGCCGGCCTGCGTCGCCATGCGCGATGGACCTTCATTCACCGCGACGAGATCGGGCTTGCCGTCGCGATTCCAGTCGGTGAGTGCGATGCTGCGCGACGAGAACAGCGGGTCGGGCGTCTTGCCCTGCAAAGCGAGTCGCAGTCCGTCGGCCCACGGCGCGTAGTGACCATTCGCCTCGTGGATCAACACAGTCAATCCGCGCAGATGCGATGACAGCGCGATGTCCATCATCCCGTCGCCGTTCACGTCGGCGGCTTTCGCATCGCCGTAGTCGTACGGCAGTGGCGGGAAGTGCGCGGTCTTCCAATGCGTGAAGTGACCTGCGCCGTCGCCGAGAAAGATCGACGGCGTGAAGTTGAGCTTGCGCGCGGGACCGTGGACGACGTCGGCGTGGCCGTCGCCGTTCATGTCCGCGACGTCGAAGGCGTCGCGCCACTGGCCGTGCTTCGGCAGTCCGGTGTCGATCGGCTCGAGTGTGAAGCGTGCGGACTGCGCGAGGTTCGCGGAGCACGCGTCAGGAACGACCGCGACCTGCGGCGGCGGTGCGACGGGTGCGCACGCGACGAAGAGCAGGGCAAGAAAAAAGGGGTGGCTTTGCAGCCACCCCTTTGTCTGAACCGTGAGTCGAGTCATCAGCCGAGAGTGGTCCCTCGCAGCGCGATCGCAGCGACGAGCGCGAGCAGCGCGGCGGCGACGATCATACCGAGCGGCGAGAGTGCCGGGATGTTTGCAGTTGCGACCGCGGGCTGACCGGCGTTGTACTCGACGTTGTCCGCGGCGCCGAAGCAGCCCGGATCGGCCGGATAGTCGCGCAGGCCGTCGCCGTCGTTGTCGATGCCGTCCGAGCACTGCGTCTGCGTCGCACCGGAGAACTCCGTGTTGTCGCTGGAGCTCGCGCAACCTGGATCGGCGCCGAAGTCGACCAGGCCGTCGCCGTCGTTGTCGATGCCGTCGTTGCATGCGGCGCGCTCGAATTCATCGAAGGGCGAATCGCACGTCGGATCGGCGGGGAAGTCGATCTTGCCGTTGCCGTCGTTGTCGAGACCGTCCGAACACTGCGTGGCTGGCGGATACTCGGTGTAATAGGACGGGCTGGTGCAGCCTTTGTCCGCGGGATAGTCGATGAACCCATCGCCGTCGTTGTCGATCCCGTCGTTGCACGGCGGGTTCTCGGTGTTGCTCTCGATGCTGGCGCAGCCTTTGTCGTTGTTCGGGCCGGTGCCGAAGTCGATCTTGCCGTCACCGTCGTTGTCGATGCCGTCGTTGCAGATCGAATTCACTTCCTGGTTGTCGCTTGCGGACGAGCAGCCGGTGTCGTTGTTCGGACCGGAGCCGAAGTCGATCTTGCCGTCGCCGTCGTTATCGATTCCGTCGTCGCACTGCGGGTTCTCGATGCCGTCCGTGCTCGAGCAGCCGGCATCGGCCGGATAGTCGGTGTCGCCGTCGCCGTCGTTGTCGATGCCGTCGGCGCAAGCACCGTTGGTCTCATCGAAGTCCGAGAGCGAGCTGCAGCCCTTGTCGTTGTTCGGGCCCGATCCGAAGTCGATCTTGCCGTCGCCGTCGTTGTCGAAGCCGTCGTTGCAGTATCCGAGGCCTTCGAGGTAGAAGTTCGGGTTTCCATTGCACTGCGGATCGTCCGGATAGTCGACCTTGCCGTCGCCGTCGTTGTCGATGCCGTCGTCGCACTGCGGATTCGCGCCGTGCGGGCCGTTGTAGTTGGCCTCGAGGTTGTCGTTCGGACCCCAGCAATGCGGATCGGCCGGCCAGTCGACGGCGAGGTCGCCGTCGTTGTCGAACCCGTCGCTGCACTGCGGCTGCTCGACGCCGTAGATGCTGCCGCGGCAGCCGGGATCGGAACCCGCGTCGATCAGTCCGTCGCCGTCGTTGTCGATTCCGTCGTTGCATGGCCCGCCGCAACTCACGGGCAGGAAGATGGTGGTTTCGTCGATGGCGGCGAGCATGCTGCCGGCGATCTGACCGGCGGTATCGTCGGTGCGCAGCACGTGCGTCACGTACGACTGACGCTCGATGCCGAGCACCGCCTCGTCAGCGGCCGGATTGGCCGACTGTCCGGACAGCGTGTAGAAGATGTAGCCGCCGTCGAACGGCACGTCGAGCTCGGGCGAGTCCGCGATGTTCACGCTCTGCGTCGCGAGACCGAGCGCCGAGCCGCACGAGGCGGACGGATTCTCCTTCTCGTCGAACACGACGATCTGCGTCGTCGTGATGCCGAGCGGCGGCGCGGAACAGCCGAACGCGGCCTGACGGCCTGGATCGCGCCAGATGAATGCGCGCGTGTTCGTGAACTCACCGGCCGTGGAGTAGCGCGCGGTCCAGCTCTGGCCCAGCGCCTCGCGATTGTCGGCGGCGCTGCCGGTGATGCGGCGATAGAAGGTGTAGTCGTCGGGATCGCCGTTGGTCAGTGAGTTACTGGAGCTGGCCTCGAGCGAAACGAGCGCTTCACCGTGCGAGTACGCGGCGGCGGTGTGGTAGCTCGAATACTCGCCCCACAGGACGTTCTGGTTCGTCGCGATGCCGAGTCCGCCGTTGACGAAGTATCCGGCCGAGCGCGGAGTGAGCGCGGTGCATGCATTCGTCACGTCGATGGTGATGAAGCCGCGCGCGCGGTTGTCGCCGTGATTCGCACCGCCGCACTCGTCGAGCGCGGAAGGCGGACCGGGAGGATCGTCGGCATCGAACAGCGCGGACGGAAGTCCGGTGTGCGCGTTGCGCAGCGCGGTCAGCGCCGCGGCGTTCAGCGGTGCCGGCGGCAGCGCGCCGGAGCACGAGCCGAACGAGCCGGCGGTGGTCTGCGGGAACGTGCCGTTCCAGAAGATGTCGCCGATGTTCACCGTCGCGACGTCATACGCGTCCAGGCGGATGTTGAACGTCTGCGTCGGAACGCCGCGGTCCGTCCACATCGTGACGTGCGCGATCACCGCGCTGTTGGCCGTGTTGCCGACCGTGAACGTCGTATCGACCACGCCGGGCTGCGCGAGATCGACTTCGAAATAGGGCAGAAGAAGCGTCGCGCCGGGCACGCGATCGAACGCGTTGATGTCCGCGTGCAGCGACGCCGCGAGGAGGAGCAGGCAGAGCAGAAATACTTTTCTCATCGTCATTCCTCGCCTCACGGGATCGTCGGGTTCGCGCCGGTGGACGCGCTGCCGAGGCTGAAGCCGGGGACCGTGTAGCCGGTCGGTGCGTTGGCCGGCGCGTTTGCCGGAACGTGGTTGAACGACACCCACGACTGGCGAATCTCGTTCGTCGAAAGGTTGAGATTGAGGAACGTCCAGCCGAGGGCGGGCGTCAGTCCGAGCCCGGCAGCGCCGCTCGCGGGGGTCTCACCGCTCACGATCGGGAAGCGCGGTCCGGCGTTGTGCGCGACCGTGTTGCCGTCGGGACCGAACGCGCGGATCTGCTTCTGATCGAGCGGGAAACCGGCGGGCGATCCGCCGCACGCGAATCCGGCGACGACCGCGCCCGGATCGCGCCAATAGCCGAGCGTCGTTTTGTTCGCGGTATAGCGGCCAGCCCACGCGGTCGGCAGTGCCTCGCGATTGTCCGCCCCGTTCGTGCCGGCGAACTTCGCGTAGAACGTGTAGTCGCCGAACTGAGTCAGCGGATCCGTGGCACTCGCCTCGATGTGCACCGCGTTGTCGGCGAACGCGCGATCGTTTGCACGATCGAGGATCACCAGGTCGCCCATCATCACGTTCTGATTGGTCGACATGCCGACGCCGCCGGACGTGAAGTAGCCGGGGTGTTTCGCGTTCGCGAGCACACACTGATTGACCGTGTCGGCCGTGACGAACCCTCGCGCGATGCCGTCGCCGTAGTTCGCGGCGCCGCAATTGCCCGGTCCGAAGAAGTCCGTCGCCTGCTGCCCCTTGTGGGCGGCGACGAGCGTCGGCGAGATCGAGTTCTCCTGGCCGAACGGCAGGAAGCCGCTGCAACTTGCGAAGTTGATGTCCTGCGAGATGTCGCCCTTGTTGCTGTACGTGTCGGACGGATCCTGGCCGGCGCTCGCCGTGACCGGCAGGCCGCGCTTCAGGACTTCGCGCATGTCGATCGTCTGGACGTCGTACCCGGTGAGGTAGACGTTGAAGTTCGCCGTCGGGATCGCGTAGTCGGTCCACAGTGTGAAATTCACGAGGATCGCCGTCGCGCTCGCGTTCTGCACGGTGAGCAGCGTGTTCACACCGTTCTCATGCTCGACGTCGACTTCGAAGTAGGGATAGAGCAGTGTCGCCGCAGGGACGACGTCAATCGTGCCGATCTTCGCGATCGTCGGCACGGCCATCAACAGAAGGGCAAAACAGACCAGTGCGCGATTGCGCATCGGGGACCTCCTCGATCGGTTGTTTGGGGAAAGGGGCGGGGCGACCGCAGGCGATCGTAGACGGAAACGGATGAACCCGGTTCCATTGTTAGTGCCTTCCGTTTCCGCACCCTTCCCGCGAGGTTGCGAGG
>DASVNL010000239.1:0-6635 GCA_036383875.1 Thermoanaerobaculia bacterium | reverse complement strand
TCATAGGCACCTGCGGCTAATACGTTTGCACAACGCGCGGGAAATCTGAGCGATGGACTAAAGTTCCCAGCTGCGGCGACATAAGTGGGCGGCTCAATATAGGGATGGTAGTCCAGGTGCTTGAAGAAATTCTCAATCATGAGCTCCGGCCAAAGTTGTGAGACCGGTTCCCCACAATGAACACATCGCTCCTGTGGCAAGTCGACACTCAGGCTTAGATTTACGACGTCTGGCTGAAACGTGGACATCGCGAGTTGAATCCCCATGATCACCGCGGCGATGCTTCCGCGAGGGGCGACGCGGATCGACTGAAGATCGACATCCGGTGTCAGGTGCTCGATGATTCTCGCCACGACGGTACCGTGCCCGGTCTCGTCAGCGGGTGCAGTGCCGCCTCCGATTGAGCGGACGTCGAATTGAATCGGCGAGAGCGTCGCCTTTCCCTGAAGTGCCGATGCTGAAACTCCGGTATCGACGATTGCAATTCGAGGACGCCGCAGAGGCCGAGGACAGTTCGAGAGGGCATCGACCGTCAATGTTCGATGGCCCCGTTGTCGATGTTGAAGCGGCCGGTTGTTCTTACGAAGTAATTTGGGATTGCCGCCGATACTCGTGGATGCTCGTTCAACGTCAGCGCCGCGGAGACCTCGGCGCCCTCTCGAACGCGCGCGACAAACGGCTGCGCGCGAAACGCCTCCAACGCCCGGAGCGAAGGTTCTCTCTGATTGCGAAATTCATCGGCAAAGGAGTTCGCCAGGATGTCGCGCGCTGAATATGCGTAGTCGAGACCGAGCTCCGCGCGGCGATAGTCACCGTCGTTTGGAAGGACCACAACCTCGCCGGGTTCGAAGCAGCACATGTTTTGAATCTCCTCGATGTCAATCAGGAGTGACGGCCAGTCGCGTTCATCCCCTCGGCTCTCCGCGGGCAGTCAACCCTGGAACCGACACTGGGTTTGCGCGCCTCACGCTCGCAATGACGCAGACGGTTGCGAGCTGGTACTCTGCGGACATGCGAACGTTGCGGTCGGTCATGTTTTTCTTCGCAGCAGGTGTCGTCTCGATGTCGCTGAGCGCGCAGATTCCTCGCGATCCGGTGGTGCAGGATCAGCCGCGGGCGAATGTGGAGTTTCCGGGCGGATCGGCGGAATTGAAGATTCCGATCGGCACGACGCGGGTCAATGCGCTGATGTATGGGGCGCAGGGGGCTGGCGCGCATCCGACGGTCGTGCTCTTACACGGTTTCCCGGGAAATGAGCGCAATCTGGATTTTGCTCAGGCGTTGCGGCGGGCGGGCTATAACGCGCTGTATTTCAATTACAGAGGATCGTGGGGGAGCGGCGGGGCATTTTCGTTTGGCGGAGCGCGAGAAGATGTCGCAGCGGTTCTGGCATTTTTGCGCGATCCCGCGAACGCAAAAAGATATGGCATCGATCCGAACCGAATCTCGCTCCTGGGACACAGTATGGGCGGCTGGCTGGCATTGGCGAGTCTCGGTGACGATCCGAAGACACAGTGTGCGGTGGTGCTGGCGCCATGGGATGTCGGGACGTTCGGCACCCTTCTCGAGAGCGGACGATTTCCGCCGTCTGAAGTCGTGAAGGCGCTGCAGTCGTATGTGGATCCGGAGGCCGGCCCGCTGCGTGGGACGACCATTGAGACGCTGATCGCGGAGGCGAGGCAGAACGCCGGTGCCTGGACACTCGCCGCTCTTGCGCCGAGTCTTCAATCCAAACGCGGATTTGTGGTCGTCAGTTCGCAGGACCAGGCGGCCTCGCCGGACATGGCACACGCGTCGCTGGAAACCGCATTACGCGGCCAGCGCTGGCAGTTTCATAAAATCGATGACGATCACGGCTTTTCGCACCACCGGATCGCGATTGCGCGCTCGATCGTCAAATGGCTGAACGCGAATTGTGCGAAATAACAGGAGCGGGCGTGGATTTCTCTCGCGAGCTTTCAGCGCTATTGAAGCGCGACCTCATTACACTCGGCCGGCAGATCGAAGCATTTCCGACAGAAGAACATCTGTGGCAAACCGTTTCCGGGATTTCGAACAGCGCAGGCAATCTCGTCCTTCATCTCGAGGGAAACCTTCGTGAATATATTGCGCGTCAACTCGGCGGCATCGCTTACACCCGCGATCGCCCGCAGGAATTCGCGGGCACCGATGTGCCCAAAGCCGAGCTCCTGCGACGCATTGAGGAGTTGCGTGACCTGATCCCGTCGACGGTGGAGTCGCTCCCCTCGTCACAATTCGAGATGCCCTACCCGGAAATCGTGCTGGAGCGCGAGCTCACAGTAGGCGGATTTCTGATGCATCTGTACGGACATCTGAACTGGCACATGGGCCAGATCGATTCGCTGCGCCGGGTGCTCGGCGAAGGCCTGCCCGTGAAGCGTGCCACGCTCTGACTCGGCGTGAGTTGGCGGTTGGCAGTTGGAGGTTGGCGGGAGAGACGAACTCATATTTAGGTTCCACCGCCAACCGCCACCGCCAACCGCCAACCGCCAACGACCCCGCACCGGATTCGGCGGTAGTGGCACGCCCTCCGCATTCGTGCTTGCAAAATGAATAGCCATTCAGTCAGGCTTGTTGGTCTCGAGTAAGCGGAGGCACAAGTGCAAGTGTTCGATTCCTTCCATGGGCTGTTTTTGGAGCGTCTCCCCGCGGTTTGGGCGGTTGGCTCGCTCCTCGTGTTGCTGGCCATCGGATTCACCGGCGCTCCCCTGATCGTCTGGGCGCTCGCCGGGGCTGCGATCCTGATCGGCTTCGGCGCGCCGGTGTGGCTCCTCGCGACCTACGCGGCGATCATGCTGGTCTTCCTCATCACCCCGATCCGTCGCCTGCTCGTCTCGAGCATCGTGATGAAGATCCTCGGCCCGATCATGCCGACGATCTCCGAGACCGAGCGCACCGCGATCGAGTCCGGATCCGTGTGGGCCGAGGCGGAGCTCTTTTCGGGTAAGCCCGACTTCAAGAAGCTCATGGCCGAGTCGTATCCGTCCCTCACCAAAGAAGAACAGGATTTCGTGAACGGTCCCGTCGACGAGCTCTGCTCCGTCGTCGATGACTGGGAAGTCTGGGAAAGCCGCGAGCTCCCGCAGTCCGCGTGGGACGTCATCAAGCGCGAGCGCTTCCTCGGCATGATCATCCCGAAGGAGTACGGCGGTCTCGGCTTCTCCGCACTCGCGCACAGCGAAGTGATCATGAAGCTCGCGACGCGCTCCATCCCACTCTGCATCACCGTCATGGTCCCGAACTCTCTCGGCCCGGCCGAACTACTGATGCACTACGGCACCGACGAACAGAAACGCCGCCTGCTCCCGCGACTCGCGAGCGGCGAAGAGATCCCCGCATTCGCGCTCACCGAGCCCGGCGCCGGATCCGACGCCGGCTCCATCACCTCGAGCGGCACGCTCTTCAAAGGTGACGACGGCAAGCTCTACATCCGTCTGAACTGGAACAAGCGCTACATCACCCTCGCCGCGATTGCGACCATCCTCGGCGTCGCGTTCAAGCTCCGCGATCCCGACAACCTCCTCGGCAAGGGCGAAGACCTCGGCATCACCTGCGCCCTCGTGCCGACCAGCACGAACGGCGTCGTCATCGGACGCCGCCACGATCCGCTCGGCACTCCGTTCTACAACTGCCCGACGCAGGGCAAAGACGTCGTCGTCTCGATCGACGCGGTCGTCGGCGGCGTCGAAGGTTGCGGCAAAGGCTGGCGGATGCTCACCGAGTCCCTCGCGGCCGGACGTGGCGTCTCGCTTCCCGCGCAGAGCACCGGCGGCGCGAAAGTCGGCACGCGCGTCATTAGCGCGTATGCATCCGTGCGCAAGCAGTTCGGATTGCCCATCGGCAAGTTCGAAGGCATCGAAGAGCCGATCGCGCGCATCGCCGGCTTCAACTATCTCCTCGAAGCCATGCGCCGCTACACCCTCGGCGCGATCGACAAAGGCATCAAGCCCGCCGTCGTCACCGCGATGGCGAAGTACAACTCCACCGAGATCGGGCGCAAGCTCATCAACGATGCGATGGACGTCGCCGGCGGCGCCGCGATTTCGCGCGGACCGCGCAACCTCCTCGCGCACTTCTACATCGCGACGCCGATCGGCATCACCGTCGAAGGCGCGAACATCCTCACGCGCACGCTGATCATCTTCGGACAGGGCGCACTGCGCGCGCATCCGTACGCGCTCGCCGAAGTCGAGGCGATTGCCGCGCGCGATCTGAAAGCATTCGACAAAGCGTTCTGGGGTCACATCGGCCACATCGTGCGCAACCTCTCGCGCGCCGTCGGACTCTCGCTCACGCGCGGCCTGCTCGCGCCGAGCCCCGTCGGTGGCAGCACCGCGCGCTACTACCGCAAGCTCGCGTGGGCGTCGGCGACATTCGCGATCATGGCCGACATCGCCATGGGCGCGCTCGGCGGTTCACTCAAGCTGAAAGAAAAACTCACCGGACGTTTCGCGGACGTGTTGTCGTGGATGTTCATCGGCACCGCGGTTCTGCGTCGCTACGAAGCGGAAGGCCGGTTGAAGGAAGACCTGCCGTTCGTTCACTTCACGATGAACCACGCGCTGTACGAGATTCAGAAAGCGTTCGACGGAATCTTCGGCAACCTGCCGGTGCCGGGACTCACGTGGCTCTTCGCCGGACCGCTGCGCATGTGGTCGAACCTCAACGCGCTCGCGGGTGAGGCGAACGACAAGCACACGCACAAGATCGCGTCGCTGATCCTCGAGAACAGCGAGCAGCGTCTGCGTCACACCGACGGCATCTACGTTCCGAACAACGACGTCGAACAGCTCGGGTTGCTCGAAGAAGCGTTCCGCGTCGTGAAGCGCGCCGAAGTCATCGACAAGAAGGTGCGCGCTGCGGTGAAGGCGAAGACGTTGCCGAAGGCGAAGGGTCGCGCGCTGTACGACTCCGCGCTCGAGAAGGGCATCATCACGAAAGACGAGCACGCCGTACTGGCGCGGTCGGAGGAACTGCGGAACATCGCGATTCAGGTCGACGACTTCTCGCAGGACGAGTACCTCAACCGCAGCGCGCCGGGCGTTCTGCGCGATGCGCACACGCCGCACGAAGTCAGCGTCGCGTCGTAACGCATCCCACCCAGCACACCAACTCGAACCGCCGGCTCGCAAGGGCCGGCGGTTCTGGTTTCAGCTACATCACGTAGACCGTTCCTTCGTCGCACGCGTAGCGATACGACTCGCATGAGAACGCCTCGATGGCCAGCGAGACGTCATGCAGCGCGCTCGCGCAGCGATAGCAGAGGCCTTCTTCGGAGAGAGAGTCGAGGGCCATCGAACACGATGGGCACTCGTCGAGAGAGAAGGATTCGAAATCGTTCATTGCGCCACTCGATTCAGGAGAGTGGTCAAAACGCAAAATCCCTACCCTCGGTGGATCATCCTGTCGTGAAGCTGCATCATTACTGACATGACAACCTCAGTCGTTCTGCGCAACCGCGGTTCCTTTCGCACCGAAGTCGAAGCCGGCCCGCATCACTTCGTCCTCGATGAGCCCGTCGACGTCGGCGGCGGCGGTGAAGGTCCGACGCCGTACGACATGCTCGCCTCGGCGCTCGGATCGTGCACCGCGATGACGCTGCAGTTCTATGCGAAGCGCGAGAAGTTGCCGCTCGACGAAGTCGAAGTGCGCGTGTCGCACGACCGCCAGCACGTGAAGGACTGCGCGGACTGCATCTCGACCGCGGGCTTCATCCATCGCTTTCGCGTCGAGATCAAACTCATCGGCGCGCTGAGCGAAGAGCAGCGGCAGAAACTCCTCCACATCGCGGGACGCTGTCCCGTGTCGAAGGTCCTGCAGTCTGAGATCAAGATCGACGAAGTTCTAGTTGAGTGATTCCGCGCGCAGCGGAATCAGCGCGCCGCTGACGCTCGCCGCTTCGTCCGACAACAGATACTCGATCGCCGATGCGACGCGCTCGAGCGGTACACGCTTCGCGTCCGGCATCGACTCGCGCGACGCCGCCGTGTCGAGCGTGCCGGGCACTAAAGCGTTCGCGGTGATCTTCGTGTTCGCGAGCTCCTTCGCCGTCAGCTCGATCAATGTATTGAGTCCCATCTTCGAGACCGTGTACGCCGCGGCGCTCGGGAGTTTGTTGAGCGTCGCCTCGGAACTGATCGCGATGATGCGGCCCGGCGCGTCGCGCTTCATCACCGCGAGCGTCTCGTGGATCGCGAGGAACGCGCCGGTGAGATTCAGCGCAATCTGTTTTTGCCACGTGTCGAGTGACGTCTCCGACACCGTGCCGCCCGCGTAGCCGCCCGCCATGTGTACGAGTCCGTACGGCGCGCCGAACCGTTCGACCGCGAGCTTGATCGCGCTACGCACACTCGCCTCGTCGTTGAGATCCGCCTCGATGATGTTCGGCTCGTCCGACGCGTGACGCGCGAGCAGCACGCATTGATAGTTGAGGGCGAGGCGCGCGACGACGGCGGGCCCGAGGCCGCCGGTGCCGCCGGTGATGATCAGAGTCTTCATCGCGGCAGCATCGCATAACCGGCTACCATCGCGATGTGGGCCGGTTTCGCGCAGTGCTGCGGTTGATCGCGATCGCGGTCTCGACGTTGGTGCTGCACACGATCTACATGATCGGG
>DASVNL010000238.1:0-5659 GCA_036383875.1 Thermoanaerobaculia bacterium | reverse complement strand
CGGCGCTTCATCGAGCAGCTCGTTCAGCGTGTAGCCGCGCACGTACTCCATCGAGATGAAGTACACGCCTTCGGCCTCACCGTAGTCGTACGTGCGCAGCACGTTGCGATGCGTGATCTTGCGCGCCAGACGGATCTCGCGTTTGAAGCGTTCGAGATCTTCGGGCGAGCGCGTCATGACGTCGCCGGGCAGCGTCTTGATCGCGACCGTCTCGTCGAGCTGTGTGTCCGTTGCTTTGTAGACGACGCCCATGCCCCCGCGGCCGAGAATCTGTTCGATGCGATACCGCGTCGCGAAGAGGTGGCCCATCGAGAGATCGAGCGGCACTGCGCCAGGCGCGGTGATCCCGGCCTCGGTGCCGTCCATGCGCACCGTGGCCATGCTGCTCGTGCCCATCGCGCGCATCATTCCCGTCGTCACGCTGAGCAGCGGCAACGCCGCGACCGGCAACGCGTTCGGCAGCCACTTGAGCTTCACTTCTTCGCGCGTCGACGACGACAGCACATCCTGCCCCGCCGCCTGCGCGGTTTCGTACGAGACGTACGCGTATCCGTTCGGCGCGTGCCACGCGAAGAGCAGCGCGAGCAGCGGCGCGTTGCCGACGATCGCGAGGCCGCTGTCCGCTTCGAGCGTGACCGAGCCCGTGACGAACTCGCCCGTCGCGATGCCGACGCCGATCGACATCATCGATCCGCCGAGCTGCGACGCGAGCTCCTCGTTGATCGCGCGCGCGGCGCGAATCGCGTGAATGATTCCGCGCTCGCCGCGGAACACGGAGACGAGGCGATGTCCGTTGATCTCGCGCACGTCGCCGTCCTGACGTTCGACTTCGCGCTCCTGCAAACGCATCGCGCGTTCGACCGTCGCGATGACGCTCATCGCATCACCCTCGCCGACGGTCGCGGGCAAGCCGCGCAGGTCGGTGACGAGCACCGTTCCCTCATCGAGCTTCGCCGCCTCGGGCGGCCGCGTCGCGACAGGTGCTTCCGCTGAACGCTCGGCCATGTCGGCGTAGAGCGCCTCGAGCTCCGCTTTGTCGCGGAGGGAGTTGATCATCTTGCCGAACGAGCGGCCGAGGATGCCGACTTCGTCGTTGCGTTTGACGTCGGGCGTGATGCTGTAGTCGCCGGCGGTGACGGCTTGCGCGAATCCTGCGAGCTGTTCGATCGGACGCGTGACGCGTTTTGCAATCAGCCACGACGAGAGGAACGCGAGCAACAGCGCGATGCCGCCGCCGACGAGCATCGCCTGTTCGATCTCGCGGAAAGGTGCGAGCTCGCGATCGAGCGATCGCAGGAAGATCGCGTTGCCGACGGTCTCGCGTCCGGAGCGCAGCGCCTCGGTCGTGAAGATGTAGCGGCTCTGATCGACCGTCGTCTCGCCGGTCTTCGCACCCGGATCGGCCATCGCGCTCGGCGCGTTCGAAGAGCGCACCGGCGTGTTCGAGCCTTTCGGCGCGAAGATGACGCCCGCGTTCGCGGACTGCGCGATCGAATTCGCGAATTTCTCGTCGATCGCGTATGCGTTGATGAGATAGCCACGCACGACGCGATCGGTGAGCACCGGCGCGACGGCCGCGTGATAGAGCTTGTCGCCGAGGGAGAGAACGCCGGACGTCTGCTTGATGCTTTGATCGTCGACGATCGTCTTCACGAGCGGCGTCTTCTCGTAGAAGTCTTCCTTCGTGCCGCCCGCGACATTCACTTCGTCGGTGCGCGCCACGAGAACGCCTTGATCGTCGAGCAACATCATGATGTCGACACCGAGGCGGTCGCGGTTCTGGAGAAGCTGATCGTTGATGCTGTTGATGTCGATGACCGGCGTCGGTGGTGGAACGCTCGGATCGACAGGCGGCGCGTTCGGATCGGGTGCGGCGAGCGCGCCTTCGGGATGCAGGCTCGATTGGATGTACGCGGAGAAGCTGACGTCGCTGCCGAGGAGTTGCGTTGCGCTCGCGAGTGCGAGCAGGCGCTGCGTCTCGAAGTCGCGGAACAAACGCGCCGCGCTGGCGATCGACGTTTTCACCGTGTCATCCGCGATTGCGTTCGCGCGTTGAATCGTGATGCCGATCGCGACGGCGACGACGATGAGAATCAGCAGTGCGGTGAGGCCGAAGAGTTTGAGGACCAGCGGAAAGCGAGGCCGCTCCACCGTGTACGCTTTTTTCTCCGGCACGGCGCCGGAGTTGGTCGTCACGGTATCGAGCGTCTGCTCTGTCACGTCAGTAGTCCCTCGGTTCTCGATAGGTCTGCCCGAACTTGTTCTTGTGCTGCGTCGCACGGAACGTGCGGCCGTCGATGGTCAGGAGATTCAGTCCGGTGACTTTGCCGTCGCTCCCGACTTCGATTTCCTGCGACGCCGAGCCACCCTGCTCGTTCCACGCGGTGACACGATACTTCCCCGCGGGGATGTCGAACGAGTAATTCCCCTGCGCGTCAGTGAATCCGTAGTACGGCGTCGTCATGACGTGCACGACGGCCGACATGTTCGGATGGACGTTGCAGTAGACGTTGACGACGCCGGGCGCGTCGAACTTGTGCGCTTTGCCGGCGCCCTTGCGATACAGGCCGAGGTCGAAGGTGTTGCCGGGAGTGAGCGAGAAGAGGTTGTGTGCGATCGGGTCTTCGTTCGGAAAGTTGATGGTCGAGCCCGTCGGGACCGCCATCACGTGAGGAAGAAACGTCTTGCTGCGCGTAGTCATCGTGAAGCCCTGCGCGGGGCGTTTCGGCGCGCGGCCGAGAGGGTCGAGCCACACGAGAGTTTCGTTGACGACCGGCTGCTGGCCGCGACGCGTGATGAAGTGCACTTTGCCGGTCACGACGGCCGCGCTGAGGTCTGCTGCAAGCGCGAGAAGGCTCGCGAGCATGAGGGTTCGTTTCATAGGAAAATTCGCTCCGGGGGGCAAAAAGTGTAGCACACGGTTTTGTGCTCATGGCGTGGCGATTGCGATACAAAAAGTGCGAGAAATTTTCATTGCGATTGCAGATGAAAAACGTATCATCTTATCCATGCACGAAACGGGAACTCCGACCCTCGGGTGCAATAATCACCGGGGACCGCTGTTTTCCTAGCAGTACGAATTGGGTGCGGTGATTGACCGCATCGCTCTTTGAAAGTACTCAAGTTCCCGCTCCTCCCCTCCACCCGGGGTGTGTGAGCGGTCGATCCGGTCCGTAGCATGGCGCGGTGGGTCATGGCACGTGACGTGACGCTGGTTGCGGGGCCGCCGGAAATTCATGGGGAGGAGGTATAACGTTTCGCATGGATTGTTCTAATAAACCTGAGGGGGTTACGTCTTAACGTCTGACGTTTTGATGTGACACCTACCCCGGAAGGGCGCTCGTGAAAACGAGTGCCCTTTTTGTTTTCAGATAGATGCGCTCGTGAAAGCGAGTGCCCTTTTTGTTTTTGGGCGCGTCGCGCGCGTTTACACTCTCGCCCGTGCACAACTTTGCCTTGATCGGCGTCGCCGGCTTCGTCGCGCCGCGCCACCTCGACGCGATCCGCGACACGGGCAACTGCCTCGTCGCCGCCGTCGATCCCAACGACTCCGTCGGCGTCCTCGACCGTTACTCCTTCGACGTCAAATTCTTCCGCGAGATCGAGCGTTTCGATCGCTTCATGGAGAAAGTGCGTCGCGGTCCCGAAAGCGGTCGCGTCGACTACGTCTCGGTCTGCTCGCCGAATTACCTGCACGACGCGCACGTGCGACTCGCCCTGCGCGCCGGCGCACACGCGATCTGCGAAAAGCCGCTGGTCATCAATCCGTGGAACCTCGACGCACTCGAAGAACTCGAGCGCGAAAGTGGCCGCCGCGTCTACACCGTACTGCAGCTTCGTCATCACCCAGCGCTGCTCAAGCTGCGCGAGTCACTCGATCACAGCAAACGCTACAACGTCGAACTGCGCTACATCACGGCCCGCGGCGCGTGGTACGACGTTTCGTGGAAGGGTTCTGACGAGCGGTCCGGTGGCGTCGCGACGAACATCGGGATTCACTTCTTCGATCTGCTGCTGTGGCTCTTCGGCGACGTCGATCGTTGCGACGTCCACGTCCGCGAGAAGCGTCGCATGTCCGGCACGCTGCAACTCCGCAACGCGGACGTGCGCTGGTCGCTGTCCGTCGACGCCGCGGATCTGCCGTTCTCACCCGCGCCCGGAAAGAAGACGACGTTCCGATCGCTGACCGTCGACGGCGAAGAGCTCGAGTTCACCGACGGCTTCTCCGATCTGCACACGGTCGTCTATCGCGACATTCTCGCCGGCGGCGGATTCGGCATCGCCGACGCGCGACCGTCGATCGAGCTCGTTCACGCCATTCGCACCGCGGAGATCCAACGCGCATGATTCACGAATCGGCTTACGTCGACGACGGCGCACGCATCGGCGAGCGCACGAAGATCTGGCACTTCTGCCACATCACCACCGGCGCCATCATCGGCACCGACTGCTCCCTCGGCCAGAACGTCTTCGTCGCGCGCAACGTGACGATCGGCAATCACGTGAAGATCCAGAACAACGTCTCGATTTACGAAGGCGTCGTGCTCGAGGACTACGTCTTCTGCGGACCGAGCATGGTCTTCACGAATGTCCGCACTCCCCGCTCCGCGTTTCCGCGCAACACCGCGGCCGACTATCTCGAGACGCGCGTCAAACACGGCGCGTCGATCGGCGCGAACGCGACGGTCGTCTGCGGCTCGACGATCAACGAGTGGGCGTTCATCGCGGCGGGTGCGGTCGTCACGAAGGACGTGCCTGCGTATGCGCTCATGGCGGGCGTTCCCGCGCGTCGCATCGGCTGGGTGTGTCAGTGCGGAGTCACGCTGAAGTTCGACGGCGACTCCGCGACGTGCAGCGAATGCGCGCGTGAGTACGATCGCAACGGCGAGTCGGTCGCGCTGCGAGAGTCGAAATGACGATGCGGATGGTGTTCTGCGTTTCGGGCGGCGGCCACCTGTTCAAAGCAGCGGTTCGCAATCGCGAGCGACTCGACATCGAGCCTGCGTTGTTGATCGTGCGGCCGAAGGCGTCGGCGGATCTCGAAGCGTTTTGCGAAGAGCACGGCGTCGCGATGGTGCGATTGCCGGTAATGCCGCGCCCGCAGTTCGACGAGACGCTGGCGACACTCTGTCGCGATGCCGCACCCGACCTGATCTCGCTGACGTTCGATCGCTTGCTGACCGAAGAGTTCGTGACGACGTACGCGCGCCGGATCATCAACGTGCATCCGTCGCTGCTGCCCGCGTTCATCGGAGTCGATCCGGTGCAGGCCGCGCTCGCGTCGAGTGTGCGGATGTCCGGCTGCACGATTCATGAAGTGATCTACGAGCTCGACGCCGGTCCGATCATCGCGCAGTGCGTGACGCCGATCCTTCCGGGCGACACGCGCGAGTCGTGGGGCAATCGGATGTATCGCCTCCTCGAGCCGATGTATCTGCAGGTGCTGTCGTGGTACCGCGAAGGTCGCATCGAGCACGGGTCTGATGGCCGCATCACCGTGCGCGATGCCGACTACGACTCGCTGCCGATCGCGCCGAAGCTCGAACGATTCTCCGTCGCCTGAGCGATCGCCGCGCGAATGCGCGGAAGCAAATCATCGACAGGCACCGGCCAGAATTCCGCGACGCTTGGATCTTCGACGAGCGAGCGCGTGCCGCGC
>DASVNL010000237.1:0-9753 GCA_036383875.1 Thermoanaerobaculia bacterium | reverse complement strand
GAGGAAGTGACCGGCTTTGATGTCGATCTTCTTCAGGATCGGCTCGAGGAACTTCAGGTTCTCGAGGTTCTCGGGCACGCCGCGGATGATCATGTAGCCCTCGTTGCCGTAGGTGGTCGAGGGGTGATTGCGGCTGCTCAGATAAAGATCGAAGACGACTTCGATTTCCTGGTTCTTGCCGAACTTGCCGATGAATCCGAGATCGCCGAACGCGTTCTGAAATCCCGGTTCGACTTTCGGCAGCGCTGCACCCGCGGTATTGAAGACGTTCTTGTGATCGAGAGTCTGTGCGGTGCCGACGGTGTTGACGGTGATGAAGAGTTTCTGCGTTTCGGTATCCGTGAGCTTGATCTGCCCCATCGCCGATCCGGTGATCATGGCCGCAAGGGCGAGGGTCGATGCGATTCGTAATGTCTTCATGAGTTCCTCCATTCGATGCCCGCAATATGGCGATTGCGCGCAGAACGAACGAACCCCGCACGGGTAGCAGCCCGGACATGTCGAGGCGGGCGGCAATTGCGCGAGAAGGTGGGGCGCTGGCCTACCCGCGTGGGTGGGCCGCACAGAGCGGAACCTCCCCCGGTCACCGCCGAGAGTGCCGCGAGTCACGACGCGCGTTGCGCGCGAGATCGATATTCGAGGCAGGAGTCGTCGAGTCATCGATCGCCTCGAATAGCGCCGCTGCGGCATCAACTGGGAGACGTCATGTCACACACGCAAATCCTGTTTCGCGACGACGCGCGAGCGAAGCTGCTCGCGGGCGCGTCGACTCTCGCCGATGCCGTTCGCGTCACGCTCGGTCCGAAATCGAAAAGCGTTCTGATCGAGACGAAGTTCGGCGCGCCGCTCGTGTGCAACGACGGCGTGACCATCGTGAAAGAGATTCACCTCGAAGATCACGAAGAGAACCTCGGCGCGCAAATGCTGCGTGAAGCAGCCGTTCGGACGAGCGATGACGTCGGCGACGGCACGACGACGTCGACGCTGCTCGCGCACGCGCTCTACGCGGAAGGGTTGCGCAACGTCGTTGCGGGATCGAGCGCGATCGACGTGCGGCGGGGCATCGAGCGCGGCATCGCCATCGCGGTGGAGGAGTTGAAGAAGATCGCCAAGCCGGTGGTGAGCCGGACGGAACGCGAGCAGATCGCGACCATCTCGGCGCACAACGACGTCACGATCGGCAAGCTCGTTGCCGATGCTCTCGAACGCGTCGGGCAGGAAGGCGTCGTCTCAGTCGAAGATGCCCGAGGAACCGAGACCGCCGTCGACGTCGTGGAGGGACTGCAGTTCGATCGCGGATTTCTCTCCGCGTACTTCGTGACGAACCCGGAGAAGATGGAGGTCGTTCTCGAGTCGCCGCGACTGCTGCTGTCCGACAAGAAGATCTCGAAGATGGACGATCTGCTGCCGCTCCTGCAGGAGCTGGCCAGGCAGTCGATTCCTCTCCTCGTCGTCGCCGAGGATGTCGATGGCGAGGCGCTGGCCACGCTGGTGGTGAACAAACTCCGCGGCGTTCTCTGCACGGCGGCGGTCAAAGCGCCCGGCTTCGGCGATCGCAGGAAAGAAATGCTGCAGGACATGGCCGTGATGACGGGCGGGAAAGTCATCTCCGAGGAGCTCGGCGTGAAGCTTTCCGAAACCTCGATCGCGGATCTCGGCCGCGCGTCGCGTGTCGTCATCGACAAAGAAACCACGACCATCGTCGGCGGTCTGGGCGACAAGGCGACGATCGAAGGACGCTGCAACGAACTGCGGAAACAGATCGCGGACACGAAGTCCGACTACGATCGCGAGAAGCTCGAAGAACGTCTGGCCAAACTCGCGGGAGGCGTTGCGGTCATTCGCGTCGGCGCGCATTCCGAGGCTGAGTTGAAGAGCCGGCGCGAAGCGTTCGACGATGCGATTCATGCGACGAAGGCGGCTGTCGCTGAAGGAATCGTGGCGGGAGGCGGCGTGGCGCTGCTTCGCATCGCGCCGCTGATCGCGCAGGCGGAGGCGGAGGCTACCGGCGACGAGAAGATCGGCCTGCGCATCCTCCGGCTCGCGCTCGAAGTTCCGGCGCGGCAGATCGGAGCGAACAGCGGATTCGATGGCGGCATCGTCGTGGACAAGATCCACACCGCGGCGCCGGCGACCGGCTTCGATGCGGCCACCGGCGAGTACGTCGACATGTTCGAGCGCGGAATCATCGACCCGATGAAGGTCGTGCGCGTCGCACTCGAGAACGCGGCATCGGTCGCCGGCGTGTTGCTGCTCAGCGAGGCCACGTTGACGGAGATCGAAGAAAAACGCGAAGAACCGCAGCCGGTGGAAGTGGGCTGAGGAGGACTCTATGAACCACGATGAATTCGTCGGACAAGTGCAGCACCTTGCGCATCTCCCGTCGCGCGGCGATGCGGAGCTGATCATCCGCGCGACGTTCGAGACGCTCGGCGAGCGATTGCAGAACGAATCGGCGGAGCACGTCGCATCGCAGTTGCCGCCCGAGCTGGGACGTCACCTCGTGAATCGTCCGTTCTCGCACCTCTCGCTGCGCGAGTTCAACGAGCGAGTGGCCGAGCGCGAACACCGCGACGTCGAGAAGGCGAGCTTCCATGCGCGTTGCGTGATGGACACGCTGAGCGCGGCGATCTCGCCGGGCGCGGTGCGAAAGATCCGCGTGCAATTGCCCGAAGAGTTTCAGCCGCTGCTCGGAACGCGGTAGCTCGCTGCCTGGAGGTGCCGCATGAAACCATTCGTCGTTACCAGCATTCTCGCGCCGACGGATCTCAGCGACTCGAGCATCCCGGCGCTTCGATACGCGCGACTGTTGGCCGATCGCTTCTCGGCGAAACTCACCGTGATGTACACCGATCCGATCGTCTATCCCGTCGAGCTGGCGGGACCGGATGGCGCCTACATCAGCACGACGCCGCAGCATCGCGAGAACCTGCGCCACGAGCTCGAGCAACAGGCGGCGCCGGTGATGGACGGCCGTCCGTACGACGTCGACGTGACCATCGGCCTGCCGGTCCCGTCGATCGTCGCCGCGTCGAAGGAGCGAAACGCGGATCTCATCGTCATGGGAACGCATCTGCGACACGGCTGGCGTCGCGCGCTCCTCGGTTCCGTCAGTGAAGGTGTTCTCCACGGCAGCGACTGTCCGGTCCTCACCGTCGCCGCGCGCGACGGCCAGGCGGGCAAGACGCCCTACGCGATTACGAACATCGTCTGTCCGGTCAACTTCACCGATGTGGCCCGCGAGTCATTGCATGTCGCGGCGCGGCTCGCCGGTACGTTCGGCGCGCGCCTGACCATCGTTCATGTGCTCGAAGCAGATGAAGTCACGAATTCAAAGGCGAGCGAAGAGACCATCCGGCAGTGGGTTGCTCCGGAGCTCCAGGACATCTGTTCTTTCCGCGAGCTGGTCGTGCACGGCGGCGCGGCCGAGCGCGTGCTCGATTGTGCCGACGAAGCCGGCGCCGATCTTCTCGTCATCGGCGCGCAGCACAAGCTCTTTCGCGATGCGACCGTCATCGGAACGACGACCGAGCGTCTGATTCGCTTTGCGTCGTGTCCCGTGCTGGTCGTTCCGCGCGCGGCCGCGCATCGCGGAACGAACGTCGAGGTGCGCGAAGAAGTGGGCGCGATGTCGCTTGGGTGATGACGGTCACGACGGCGGGTGATGCGCGACGTCGCCACAGAGACAGGGGTGGCACACATTGCTGATCGGCCAACGTGCACGACTCGTTGGGGCAAGGTTGACCGGCGATCCTCTTTCACTTCATCGATCACTTCATCAAACGACGCACGAGCCGCACTCCCTCCAGACCATCCTGCCAACGTCGCCGCCGCAACCTGCCCCGTGCCCTTTCCCTGACGTGCATTCGAAAGGATTCTCGAGATGACGCAGTTCCCGATTTACGCCGAGCGCGCCGATCGTGAGCTTCACCAGGCGACGCGACCGTTCGCGCAGCAGTCGCCGGCGCGAAGCTGGTGGCACGTCGGATCGACGTTCGCGCTGCTCGCAATCGTCCTGACGGGAGCGGCGATCGCGCCATGGTGGCCGCTGCGCGCACTCGCGTCAGTCGCGGGCGCGCTGATTCTCGTTCGCGCCTTCATCCTGTACCACGACTTCATGCACGGCGCGATTCTGCCCGGCTCGCAGATGGCTCGCGCGATCTTCTACGCGTATGCCGCGGTGAACCTCACGCCGCCGCGCTCGTGGCGCGACAGCCACAACTTTCATCACGCGAACGTCGGACGCATCGCCGGCTCGAAGGTCGGGGCGTTTCCGCTGATGACCGCGGAAGCGTGGCGAACTGCATCGCGTCGCGAGCAGTTGGTGTATCGCGTAGTCCGTCATCCTTTGACGATCGTGAGTGCGTATCTCACGATCTTCTTTTTTAGCGTCACGCTGTTGCCGCTCCTCAGACGCCCGTCGCGTTACTGGGATTCCGCGCTGTCGCTTCTGGCGCACGCATCGGCGATCACCGCACTGTGGGTGCTCGGCGGATTCGACACGGCCTTCTTCGCGCTCCTGTTCCCGATGTCCATGGCCGCCGCCCTCGGCGGATACCTCTTCTACGCGCAACACAGCTTTCCCGGCATGCGCATTCTTCCGGAAGCCGAGTGGAGCGTTTATCGCGCGGCGCTCGTGTCGTCGAGTTACCTGAAACTCGGATCGGTGCTGCGCTGGTTCACCGGCAACATCGGCTTTCATCACGTGCACCATCTCAACTCGCTGATCCCGTTCTACCGGCTGCCCGACGCGATGGCCGCGATGCCGGAGTTGCAGCATCCGACCGTCACGCGTCTGACGCCGCGCGCGATCGTTGGCTGCTTCCGCGCGAATCTCTGGGACGAAGCGAGCGGCCGAATGATCGATTACCGCGAAGCCGGATCGGCGTACTGATCGCGCGATTCAGACCAGGAAGGCGCGTTTGCGAGGTCCGCGCTTCCGCAGGATGATGCGATCGCTCGGTGGCGCGGCGTGGACTTCGCCTTTCGACAACGCCGTGAGGAGATCGGACGTCGTCACGATGCCCACCAGGCGATCCTCATCGAGGACCGGCAAGCAACCGATTGCGCGTCCGCGCATGATCCCCGCGGCGCGCCGGAGCGTTGCGTCGGGTGCGATCGTCGCGACTGGACGGCTCATCACCGCAGACACCGGCTTGTCGTCGCGCCCGCGAAGGATGTCCCTGCCGGCGACGACACCGACGACGCGCTTTCCGTCGACGACCACCAGGTGATCGATCTCTTCAGTGCGGAGTCGTTCGCGCGCGACCGCAACCTCCGTCTCCTTCGGGACGCTCACCACGTTTTTCGACATCACATCCTGAATGCGCATGGCCAACACTCCTTCGATCGATCGTCGATTCGTCGATGCGTTCGGACTTGCGCGCCACCCCGGGGAGGGTGGCGCGCAAGCAATGCGGCAGCTCGGTTGAGCGGACAGCCGGCGTTGTGACCGGCGTCCAGTGCCGCGGCGAATTCAGCACCGTGTGGGCGATGCTGACTCGCTCGATACAGCGTTCACGCCCGCCGAGACGGTTGCCGGCGGCCGCGGATCTCATGGTCGATTCGACAAAGAACAAGAATCCTTGATCAATCTCGACTCGACGGAGGAAGGTGCCCGTGACGTCGCGCACCGATGCGAGTGTCCGCTGTGGCTCAGACGACTCTCATCTCCGGCGGATGCGCCACGGCCGTCGCAGTTCGTCCGACGTGTTTGTGCATCCACGCCGACGTCATCTCGGTCGCGAGGCGGAACGAGTGCTCGTCGTCGAAGGTTGGAGAGCCGCCGGGCAGGATCTCGAATCGTTTCGCGCACTGGAGCTGCTGGAAGGCTCGCGTCATCGGACGGATGCGCGGGAGATCTCCGGCCACGGCGAGGAACAGCGTCGCCGCGCGGACATATTCGAGCGTCTGGATGGATTCGATCTTCGCGTGACGACAGGCAATCGCGTCGAATGCGAGCGGGCGTAGCGCTGCGACGCGAAGCGCCGCGGCAGCAGCGGTGCCTGACGCTGCGATGCCGGCGGCGAATGCGCCGAGGTCTGCTTCGTCGCTCACCGCGTCCACCACGGCCATCAGCCGCCGGGCCAGCAGTTCGGTGCAAACCGGAACGCGACGATGCTCCGCCGCGCGTTGCCGCTCCGCTTCGGTCAGCAGGTGACAGGTCGCGGTTCCGAATCCGTGCTCGCGAAGCGTGTAAGCCAATGCATTTCCGTTGACGACATTGCCGTTGTCCCGCAGCAGGAAGACGATTCCCGCGGAAGGGCGTGGCATTCCGAGCTCCACTCGGAACAGGTCGTGGTTGAAGGGAATCTGAAATTCTCGAACTGCGGCCAGTGCCGAGGTCATGTGTCGTCTCCGCTGGGCGTGAAGATGAGGCGCATCGTCCGTCGCGGCGATGACACGCGTCGCACGTCGTAGTGATGGTCTAGATCGACACGATTTCGATCGTGTTCCGGCCGTGCGCATTACCGGCGAGAAGCGCGCGATCTGCCGCTGCGAAGAGGTCCGCCGACGCGGAGGGATGCGCGGCGGAGCAGATGCCGATCGTCACGGAGACGGGGATCGTCGTGCGTTCGAGAATCAGCGGGGTCGTGCGGAGGTAGGCGATGAGTCCTTCCGCGACACGCAACGCCGCCGCCTCGTCCGCTCCTTCGAGCAAAATCGCAAACTCATCGCCGCCCCAGCGTGCTGCGATGTCGGCCGTGCGCTTGCTGCGTCGCAGCGCGCCCGCGACATGCACGAGAGCGTCGCTGCCAGCCGGATGGCCGAACGCGTCGTTGATCGCTTTCAACTGGTCGACGTCGATGAGGATCAGCGCGAGCGGCTGCTGTGCCGTGATCGCGCGGCCCAGTGCGCGCCTGTAGCGATCCGCGAATGCGCGATCGTTGTGCAGGCCGGTGAGTGAATCGTGCTCCGCGAGCTCGAGGTAGAACGCTTCGCTGCGTCGCAAGTGATGCGCGCGCCGGCCGGCGACGAATCCGGCGATCGTGAACACGAGCGACGTGGCCAGCAAATCGTAGAGGTAGAAAAAGGCGTTGGTTCGCAGGTCCGCGAACGGCTGCTCACGCACGCTCGGGAAAACGAGACACCGCAACACAAACGAGCCGACCGGCGCGCCGGCGCCGAGAAACGCGCCGATGATCGGATACGTGAGTTGCGGTGTGGATCGCATGACCTGAACCGTTCATCGTTCGATCTGTTTTCAAGAGGCTCATGCTTCGTTGCGAACGCGTCTGACAAGTCGTCCGGCTCATAATCGTGCCCCGGCGACTTCGCGGATCGAATGCGTTTGCGGCACGACCAGGGCGAATGCCGGCGACGTATCTACAGCCACGCTGAAGACCGGCAACTCGACGACGAACGTCGCGCCGGCACCGGCTCCTGCGCTCTCCGCTCGAACCGCACCTCCATGCAACTCGACCAGATTCTTGACGATCGAGAGTCCGAGCCCGAGTCCGCCCTTGCGTGTTCCGCCCGCATGTCCCTGGCGGAAGGGATCGAAGATATGAGGCAGCAGGTCCGGGCCGATGCCTTCCCCCGTGTCCGCGACGGCGATCTCCAAACGCGTTTCCCTCCAGCGGAGCGCAACGCCGATCTCGCCGTTCTCGGGCGTGAACTTGATGGCGTTGGAGAGAAGGTTCCACGCGACTTGCTCCAGCCGCGTGGCGTCCGCGCGAAGCGCTCGCGGTTGTCCCTCGACACTCCTGCTGATCGTGATGCACTTCGCGCTCGCGGACGGCGCGACCGAGGCGATGGCGTTGTCGATGACGTCGAGAGCATTCACGTCTTCGAGGCGCGGCGCGAGCTTCCCGGCGATGATGCGCGAGACGTCGAGCAGGTCTTCCACCAGCTGCGACTGAACGCGCGCGGCCTCCGCGATGCTCGCCAGGCCTTCGTCGAGAAGGGTCTGCCTCGCGTCCTCGTCACTCAACAACCCGCACCAGCCGATGATCGAAGTCAGCGGCGTTCGCAGCTCGTGCGACACGGTCGCCAGGAACTGATCTTTCTTGTGATCCGCTTCCTCGGCACCTGTACGGGCCGCATGTTCCCGGCGGATCACGCGCTGCAGTTCCCCGCGGACTCTGCGAGCGCGCGCCAGCGTCCCGGCGGCCCGAATCAGGATCGACGCGAACAGGATCGCGGCGATCCCGCACATGACCCACGGTCCGTAAATCGCGAAGCGCTGGGCAGAGTCAGGATGATCGCGTGGACTGATCGCGCCGGCCATGTCGCGCGCGGAGTCGGATGAAATCCAGGCGATGGCGATGAGGCTGATCAGAGTGACCGAGGCGAGGACGACGAACCGCCGGGACAACATACGACGTAAGTTGAGGTCTGCGCCGCGGAAGGGACGTGCTGCGCGTCACTCCACACAGTTCGACGAGCGAGTGGTTCATTGCCGCGCCGCGATCCGCACGCCGTCGTGAATCTGGTCCGAGGGATGAACGAGGATCGTGTCGTTCATCGCGAGGCCGGAGGTGATCTCTGCTTCCGTCTCGCTCATCTGTCCGGTGTTCACCCGCACGAGACGCGCGCGTCCATCGCGCAGCACGAACACGTTCCACTGATCCTCGATCGTGAAGAGCGCCGTCGCCGGAATTTTCATCGCCGGGCCGCTCCAGAGCACGACGCGCACGTCGACGCGAAACTGATCGCCGAGCGCCGGCGCTCCCGCGGCGAGATCGCAAACGACGTTGACGCGTTGCTCTTCCACGCCGAGCGCGGAGATCTTCGTGAACGCCGCGGGCTCGACGAGCCGCACGCGCGCGGGCAACGCTTGCGCGCCGCCCCAGCGTTCGATGCGTGCCGCGGCATCGGGCCGGATGCGCACGGCGTCGGTGGTCAGAAAGTCCGCGACGATTTCGAGCGAGGACGGATCGCCAACGACGATCAGCGGCGTTCCCGCGGCGACCACGCGCTCGCTCTCGTGCAGCACTTGCAGCACGCGACCTCGGACAGGCGAACGCACCACGATCTCAGACGCGTCCAAACCGAGTGCCGCCTTCGCGACGGTGACGTCGTACGCCGTGGCGTCCGCGCGAAAGCGCGCGGCTTCCTGTTCCTTCGCCGCGATCGACTCGGCGGTGCGCGTGGCTTCCAACGCATCGCGTGAAACGATCGCGTTCGCGGCGAGCTTGCCGATTCGTTCGGCTTCGGCGTGCGCACGCTTTGCTGAATCGCGTGCACGTTGCAGCAGCGCTTGCGCCTCATGGGCGGCCTGCTCCGCCGAATGCAGGCGCGCCGTGAGTTGCGCTTCCTGTTTCGGATCGAGCGGAAGAGGCTCGATGTGCACGAGCGCCGAGTCGGGACGGACTTCGTCGCCGGGGTGAACTTCGACGCGCAGCAAGCGTCCTGCAACCGGCGCCGCGACTTCGTATCGCTCGCGAATCCGCGTGATTCCATCTTCGGCGATGCTGACCTCGAGCGGCCCGCGCGTCACGCGCGCGACGTCGACTTCAATCGGATCCGGTACGAGCGCCCACGCCGCCGCGGCCACGATCAGCGTCGCCACCGCGGCCACGCTCCATCTGCGTTTCGTCATTCGCATGGATTCACTCCCTCGTCTTGAGCACTTCCACGAGGTCGAGCTCGCGGATGCGCCGTTGCACTGCCGCCGCCGTGAAGGTCGCGGCGAGCGCGATCACGAAAAATGAAATCGCGTACGTGCGTCCGCTGATCACGAGCGGGATGCGATAAACCTCGGAATCGAACAGGCGAGCGATCCACAACGACAGTGCCCAGCCGCCCGCG
>DASVNL010000236.1:0-18097 GCA_036383875.1 Thermoanaerobaculia bacterium | reverse complement strand
GCCGACGAGGTAGCCGGTCTTGAGATCCTGCGACGTCGTGCCGCCGTTCGAGGACGCGATGCAGACGACCGCGCCGATCGTCAGCGCCGTGACGAAGTAGTTGCTGCCTGTCCACCCGAGGACGACGAAGCAGAGGCAGGTGAGGAGCAGCGTCGCGACGGTCATGCCGGAGATTGGGTTCGAGGACGAGCCGATCTCACCAGTGAGTCGCGACGACACGGTCACGAAGAGGAAGCCGAAGACGATGATGAGCAGCGCCGCAGCGATGCGCGCGCCGATACCAGTGCCGCCGACGTACAGCGGACTCGCGAACGCGATGACGACGATCAGCGCGATGATGCCGAGGAGCACGAACTTGATCGAGAGGTCGCGGTCGGTGCGCGGCACGGCCGGCGAGTCAGCGGTCTTGTTCTTCGCGCCCGAGATGTCCTTCATGCCGCCCTTGATGCCGTGCCAGATGACCGGCAGCGAGCGGAACACGCTGATGATGCCGCCCGCGGCGACTGCGCCCGCGCCGATGTACAGCACGTACGCGTTGCGGATCGCACCCGGCGACATGTCGCGAATGAGCGCGGTGGTTTCGGGCGCGAGCGGCGCACCGAGCGACTCACCGAAGAACTTGATCATCGGGATGAGCACGAGATACGCGAGCACGCCGCCCGCGCACATGATCGCGGCGATGCGCGGTCCGATGATGTAGCCGACACCGAGGAGCTCGGGCGAGATCTCGACGGAAACCGAAGCTGCTGCGAACGGACGGCCGAAGATCTTCTCCGGTGCATCCTTCCACGCGCGGAACGCGATGTTGAGCGTCTTGTACACGAGGCCGATGCCGAAGCCGGTGAAGATCGTCTTCGCGCTCGTGCCCGCGCCGCCCATCGCTTCCTGTTCGCGCTTCGCGGCTTCCGATGCGGCCGCGCGCGACTCTTCGCTCGCACCCGCCTTCAGAACCTCGGCGCACGCGGTGCCTTCCGGATACTTCAGCACGCCGTGCTGCGCGACGATGAGCGCGCGTCGCAGCGGGATCATCATCAGGATTCCGATGAGACCGCCGAGGACGGCGACGAGCATCACGCGTGAAATCTCGAGGTCGAACCCGAGGATCAGGATCGCGGGCATCGTGACGCCGACGCCGAATGCGATCGACTCGCCCGCGGAGCCCGCGGTCTGCACGATGTTGTTCTCGAGGATCGTCGCGTTGCGCGCGCCCATCTTCGAGAGGATGCGGAAGAGCGTGATGGAGATGACGGCGACCGGAATGGACGCGCTCACGGTCAGACCGACCTTGAGCACGAGATACAGCGACGACGCGCCGAAGATCATGCCGAGGATCGTGCCGACGATGACGGCGCGAGGAGTCAGCTCACGGAGCTTCGTCTCCGGCGCGATGTACGGTGTGAACGGCGCCGGACCTTCCGGCTTCCATCCGACTTGATCCGGATGGCCTTGCGGAACAGAGCTCATGCGTTCTCCCTCTTAGAAATTGCCGTGAAAATCCGGCGGATTGTATCTCAGCAAACGCAACAGACCGTGTGCACACGCGCCTTCCAATGAAGCGCACGCGCGTCTACCATGCGCGGTCACGTTCCAATGACAAAGCCCCACTTTCCCCTCGAACCCTCCACGCTGAGCGAGCTCCTCACTTCCCGCGCGCAGTCCGAAGGCGATCGTCTGGCCTTCGCGGAAGGCGACGCGCGCCTCACGTATCGCGAGTTGTACGACGAAGCGTCGGCGATCGCATCAGGCTTTGTCGCGAACGGCATTCGTCCCGGCGATCGCGTCGCGTTGTCGCTGCACGCCGGACTCGCTTTCATCCGCGTGTTCTGGGCTCTGCAACTCGTTGGCGCAGTCACGTGCGCGCTCAATCCATACACGCCGCCCGCGAGCGTTTTGCGTCGCGCGATGCGCGTGCGTCCGCGATTGCTCGTCACGCACGACGAGGCGCTCGCGAACGAAGCGCGCGCCGCGAATCTCGAAACGACCCTGCTTGCGGATCTCCCGCGTTCCGCCGATCCGCTTCCGCCGAACGGCGTCACTCCGGAAGACGTGGCCGTGCTGCAGACGACGTCGGGGACGTCGGGTGAGCCGCGCGCCGCGATGATCCGGCAGCGCAACATCATGGTGTGCGTCGACGGGGCGATCACTGCGCTCGGCTTCTCCAAACACGACGTCCTCGTGAGCTGGGTACCGCCCTGGCACGACCTCGGGCTGATTCGCTTCGTGATCGGCACCGTCTACTTCGGCGCGGCCTGCCACATCATCCAGCCCGCGATTCAAACCATCCCCGAGTGGATGCAGACCATCGGCCGTGTTGGCGGAACGATCACCGGCGCGCCTGACTTCGCGTATCGGCTCGCGGCGCGTCTCGTCGACCCGAAGACCGTCGACCTCTCATCGCTGCGCGATGCGACCAACGGCGGTGAGCCGGTGCGACTCAGCACGATCGAGTCGTTCGAGCGCGCGTTCAACGCACCCGGCGTGATGAAGCCCGGCTACGGACTTGCCGAAGCCACCCTCGGCGTCACCTGCCGCCGTCCGGATCAGCCGACTCGCACCGATGCGCGCGGCAACGTCTCGAACGGCATCGCGCTGCCGACGATCGAGTTGCGCATCGACGCGGAACCTGGCGAGCCGGGCGAGATCGTCGTCGGCGGGCCGCTCGTTTTCGCGGGCTACTTCGAAGCGGAAGAAGCGACGAACGCGGTGTTGCGCGACGGCGAGTTGTACACCGGCGACATCGGGCAGCTCGACGCCGACGGACATCTCTACGTCCTCGGCCGCAAGCGCGCGATGCTCAAGCGCGGCGGCGCGGTGCTCGCGCCGCGCGAGCTCGAAGAAGCGGCGCAGCGCGTGGACGGCGTGAAGATCGCGATGGCCGTCGGCGTGACGTCCGAGTTCGCGACGGAGGAGATCGTCGTTGCGGTGGAGATCGACGAGAAAGAAGACGTGCAGCGCATCGCGCGCGAAGTCGCGGAGTCCGTGCGCGCGACGCTCGGCTTCGCGCCGGAACGCGTGCTTGCGATGAAACGCAACTCTTTGCCACGCACCTACAACGGCAAGCTCAGGCATGACGCATTGCGCACGGCGCTCCTGAATGGAACGCTCGCGAGCGCGATCCTTCACTAGAATGCGAAGCGTGAGCGCGGAGACCTCGACTGAAGCGAGTGCGGGAGTGCGCGAGATTCTTCGCGCGCGCGGCGCGTCGTCCGATGCGTTGACGGAGCACGCGGAGCTCGGCTCGAACGGACTCGGGCTCGACTCGATCTCCATCGCGGAAGTGCTGCTCGATTGCGAGAAACGCTTCGGCGTTCCGTTCGCGGATCTGCTCGACGGGAATCCGATCACCGTGGCCAGCCTCATCGCGCGCGCTGAACGCTGATGCTGCGAAAGGTTCGCCGTCGCGCGTTTCGCCGCATCGTGCGCCTGCTCGCGCACATCACGCCGCGCTGGCCGGACGTCGCGTTGCGCGTCTGCGACCTGCTCGCGCCGGTCGTGTTCGCGCCGCTGTCACGCGATCGCGTGCGCGAGATCTTTCCGCACATCGACGATGCGACGATGAACGAGTTGCTCGCGCACGGACGTCGCACTGCGATGCGCAACTTCATGCTCGCGGAGAGCATCCGTTTGTACGACTACCCCGCGCTGCGCAAAGTGTGCGTCCCCAACGAAGCAATGCGCACGCTCCGTACGCCACTCATTCTCGGCACGTTTCATCTCGGAGCGTTGCCCGCGATCGGAGCGGGGCTCGAGATTCTCCCGGCGAACGTGCTCGTCGTGCGCTCGACGCCGAAAGTCGCGAACGTGCACGACAACCTGATCATCGAGATGACGCGCGGCGACGAGCAGCATCGCGCGCGACTCTTCCATCGCGGCCTGCAGTTTCTGCGCGAGGGCAAGTACGTCTTCCTGCCGCTCGATCCCGAAGAGTCGACGCGCGTGGCCGCGCCGTTTCGCGGACGAACGATGCAACTCGCGCGCGGACCGTTCGCGATGTCGCGCATCACGAACACGCCGATCCTGCCGCTCGTCGCGCGGTGGAACGGCCGGCGGATCGAGTTCGTGATCGGCGACGTCATCCCCGCGGGCGAGGAAGACGTCACCGCTGCCGCTGCAGCCGCGTGGCTCGAGCGCTACCTCGACGAGCATCCGCTCGACATCAGTCCGCGCGTGCTCGAGCTGACGAGCTAAGTCGTGCGATCGACGACCGTCGCGTCCGGAGCGTTCGCGGCGACGGACTTGATGCCGTTCTCCATTCCCGACGCCGACTTGTACATCTCGCTCTTGCCGATCGTCTCGCCGTTCTTCGCCTTGATCACGAAGTAGGAGCTGCCGTCCTTGGCCTGCTTGCGGACGTAGCTCGAATCGTTGCCCGCATTCTTGCGCACCGACTCGATGCCGTTCTTCGCCGCGGCCTTCGTGTCGTACGCCTCGCTGGTGAGAATCACCTGATGGTTGCCCGAGCGGAGATTGAAACGGAATTTGCCGGTCTTTCCGGACTCGATCACAAACGAACCAGCCATATTTAAAACACTCCTGACTTCAGGGTAGCAGGCTCGACGGAAGATTGAGCGACTACGCGGCGCCGGCCTGCTGCTGCGAGCCGCGCAGATAGCGTCCCGTGATCGACTTCGGATTCGCTGCGATCTGCTCGGGCGTCCCGACGGCCACGATCTCGCCGCCGAGATCACCGCCGTCGGGTCCGAGGTCGATGACCCAGTCGCTTTGCTCGATGAGCTGCGTGTTGTGCTCGATCACGAGCACCGAGTTCCCGCGCTCGATGAGATCGCGGAACGTGCGGATCAGCACCTGCACGTCGGTGTGATGCAGACCGGTGGTCGGCTCGTCGAAGAGGAAGAGTCGCGGCTTGTCGATGTTCGCGGTCTCCGCGAGAAACGACGCGAGCTTGAGTCGCTGCGCTTCGCCGCCGGACAGCGAGTCCGTCGATTGTCCGAGTCGCAGGTAGCCGAGTCCGACGGCGCGCAACGAGTCGAGTCGCTTCAGCAGTGCACGCCGCGCGACGAAGAACTTTGCGGCTTCGTCGACGGTCATCTGCAGGATGTCGTTCACGTTCTTCCCTTTGTACGTGACCTTCATGACCTGCTCGCCGAAGCGGCGGCCGTCGCATTTGTCGCAGATCACTTCGACGTCCGCGAGGAACTGCATGTCGATCGTCACGAAGCCAGCGCCCTGACACGTCTCGCAGCGTCCGCCTTCCGTGTTGAACGAGAACATGCCCGGCGTGACGCCGTTCAGTTTCGCGCCGGTCGTCTCCGCGAGCAGCTTGCGGACTTCGTCCCACGCCTTGATGTACGTCGCGGGATTCGATCGCGACGAACGTCCGATCGGCGACTGATCGACGAACTCCATGTCGTAAATCAGCTCCGTGCCTTCGAGGGCGTCGACCTTGCCGGTCTCGAGACCCGCGGTGCCGCGGACGTCGCGTTGATAGCGGTTGTACAGGCAGTTGCGAATCAGCGTCGACTTGCCCGATCCGGAGACGCCGGTGATCGCGACGAGCTTGCCCAGCGGAATCTCCGCGGTCACGCCGCGCAGATTGTTCTGGCGCGCGTTGACGATGCGGATCACGCCGTCGTTCTCCGGCGCGCTCGAAGTGATTGGCTCCTCGTCGATGCGCATGCTCTCCGGACGCAGCGCGCCGGTGTGCAGCACCTGTCCGCCGAACTCGCCCGCGCCCGGTCCCATTTCGACGACGTAGTCCGCGCCGCTGATGATCGTCGGGTCGTGCTCGACGACGATGACCGTGTTGCCCGCGTTCTTCAACCGTCGCAGCACGGTGAGCAATCGCTCGCTGTCGCGCGCGTGCAGTCCGACCGTCGGCTCGTCGATCACGTACATCGTCTCGGTGAGTGAGCTTCCGAGTGCCGCCGCGAGGTTGATGCGCTGCGACTCGCCGCCGGACAACGTGCGCGTCTGGCGATCGAGCGTGAGATACGAGAGTCCGACCTCATCGAGGTAGACGAGCCGATTCACGATCTCGCGTCGCAGATGTCCCGCCAGGCTCTCTTCGTATTTCGAGAGCGCGAGGTACTCCCAGAATCGGCGCGCGTCTTTCACGTTCATCGCGAAGAGATCGCCGACGGTGAGGTCGCGAAATTTGACGTTGTTGACGACGTTCTTGAGTCGCGAGCCGTGGCACAGCGGGCACGGTTCGTAGCTGCGGTACTTCGCGAGCTTCACGCGCACGTGGATCTTGTACTTCTTCGTTTCCAGCCACTCGAAGAAGCCTTTGATGCCGTACCACTTCCCGCGCCCGGTGTAGAGCACGTCGTACTCCTCGGGCGTCAAACTGCTGATCGGGACGTTGAGGCGCAGCTTGTACTTCGCCGCGTATTTCTGCAGGTCTTCGTAGCAGTCTTCGTAGCCCGCCGAGTTCCACGGCGCGATCGGCATCTCGTCGAGGCGAAGGTCGCGATTCGGGATGACCTTCTCCATGTCGATGCCGATGATGCGCCCGTAGCCCTGGCAGCCGGTGCAGGCGCCGAGGGGCGAGTTGAAGGAGAACATGTGCGGCGTCGGCTCGAGGAACTCCGTACCGCATCGATTGCACGCGAAGTGCGACGTGAATCGATGCGAGAGCCAGCCTTCCGGCGACTCTTCCAGCACATTCACGTTGCCCTTCGAGATCTCGAACGCTTGCTCGATCGCTTCCGTGATCTGCGTGCGACGCTCGTCTTCGATGCGCAGTCGCGTGATCACGACTTCGAATGACGTGAACTTGCTCGCATCGGTCTCGTTGAGATCGAGGATCTCGCCGTTGACCCAGATGCGATAGAAGCCGGCCTTCACGAGTTGCTCGATCACGACCTCGCGATGCGCGGGGTCGAAGAACACCGGCGCGAGCACGACGGCGCGTTTCCCACCAAGCGTCTCGACGATCGTGTTGGTGATGCCCTCGGGGTTTTCCTTGCGCACGGTGACGTGGCAATCGGAGCACCACGTCTCGCCGCAGTACGTCATGAAGAGACGGAAGTGGTCCGCGAGTTCGGTGGCCGTCGAGACGGTCGAGCGCGCGTTCTTCACCGAGTTCTTCTGTTCGATCGCGATGGCCGGGAGGATGCCGTCGATCTGGTCGACGTCGGGACGGTCGATGCGCTCGAGGAACTGGCGCACGTACGTCGACATCGATTCGACGAAGCGGCGCTGCCCTTCCGCGTAGAGAGTATTGAACGCGAGTGAGGATTTCCCGGAGCCGGACGGACCGGTCACGACCGTCAGCTCGCGCTGCGGAATGTCGACCGAAACGTTCTTGAGGTTGTGGGTCCGCGCCCCGCGGATGGAGATTGTGCGATTGGGCATCAAGAGCAGAACGTTTCGGGACTGCCCGCTGCTTCCCTCACATCTTGATCCCGTGGCGATGGTAGAAGTTGTAGTCGCCGAGGCGTGAGCGGAGCTTGTCGATCACTTCCTGCGGCACGCGCACTTCGTCCGCGGCCGCATTCATTTCGACCTGTCGTACGTTGCGCGCGCCGGGGATCACGGTCGAGACCGCATCCTCCGCCAGCGTGAATCGCAACGCGGCTTCGGCGAGCGATCGCGCCGCACCACCGACGATCGACTTCGCCTCGTCGACGCGCGGGATCACTTCCTCGAGCCGTTTCGGCGTCAGGAAGTTCTGGCGCACATCATCCGCGGCGAAGACGGTGTCGGGACGGAACTTGCCGCTGAGGAGTCCCGACGCGAGCGGCACACGCGCGATGATGCCGTAGCCTTTCTGCTTCGCCAGCGGAAAGAGCTCTTTCGCGGGCGCCTGATTGAGAACGTTGAACAACACCTGGAGCGTGTAGCCCCAGTTCTTGTTGATGACTTCGATGCCTTCTTCCGGCGTCGTGACGGACACGCCCCAGTAGCGGATCTTCCCGACTTCCTGCAGCCGGTCCATCGCCTCGTGAATGTCGTCGCGACGGAGATCGTCGAGCGTCGGATTGTGCAGTTGGTAGAGGTCGATGTAGTCCGTGCGCAGCCGCTTCAGCGAGCCGTCTACGGAATGCGAGATGTGCTCGCGCGTAAAGTCTTTGCGGATGCGCCCATCCGCGCCGCGCACGTTCCCGACCTTCGTCGCGATGACGACGTCGTTGCGCTTGCGCGAGAGGACGATGCCGAGCAGCGATTCACTGCGCCCGAAGCCATACGAGTCCGACGTGTCGAAGAACGTGACACCGAGCTCCCGCGCGCGCCGGATGGCCGCCAGCGAGTCATCGTCGTTGGTCTTCCCCCACCCGAGCGGAGTCCCCGCCGCGTCCGCCGATCCCCCGATCGCCCACGCGCCGAAACCAATCTCCGACACCGTCAGATCGGTGTTCCCGAATTTCCTGTAATGCACGCGCGGATTGTACCTGCACGATTCGCACTCGAAACCACGAACGATGCCGCCGGTCAGAGTCGGATCTGCTTCATCTCCTGCACGGCCGGGATCATGCGCAGCGCGGTGACCGCGTTGGCGGACAGGGGCGAGTCGATGGTGATGACCGCGAGGGCGCGGCCGCCGCTGTCGTTGCGGGCGAGGTTGTACTCGGCGATGTTGACGTCGTAGTCGCCGAGGGTGGTGCCGACGCGGCCGACGACGCCGGGGACGTCTTTGTTGATGATGTAGAGCAGGTGGCCGTCGGGTTTGAACTCGACGCGGAAGTTGTTGACCGACACGATGCGCTGGTTCCGCTCGTGGAACACCGTGCCCGACACGCACGTCTCCTCGGTCTGCGACGACACGCGGAACGTGATCATGTTCGCGTAGTCGCGCGGGGTCGGGTTCATCGTCGAACTGATCGCGATGCCGCGCGTTTGTGCGATCTGTTCGGCGTTCACGAAATTCACGGACTCGTCGAGATGTCGGGAGAGCAGCCCTTTGAGCGCGGCGACGGAGAGGATCTTCGTGAGTCGCTCGGAGACGCCCCACAACTCGATCGCCGCGCGATGAATCGGACCGTTCGTGATCTGCGCGGCGAATGCGCCGAGCTTCTCCGCGAGATTGATGAGCGGCGCGGCGTCGGCGTCGGACACACCTTCGAACGGTAAGTTCACTGCGGACACGAAGATCGATCCGCGCAGCGCTTCGATCACCATCTCCGACGTCTGCACCGCGACGCGATCCTGCGCCTCGATCGTGTTCGCGCCGATGTGCGGCGAGACGATGATGTTCTTCGCGTTGATGAGCGGGTGATCTTTCGCGGGCGGCTCGTCGACGTACACGTCGACTGCGGCGCCTGCGACTTTGCCGGAGTTCAGCGCATCGGCGAGCGCCTGCTCGTCGTAGATCCCGCCGCGCGCGATGTTCAGGACAATCACGCCGTCCTTCATCTTCGCGATTTCATCCGCGCCGAGCATGCCGCGTGTTTCCTCCGTCGACGGCGTGTGCACCGTGATGACGTCGGCCTGCGCGAGCAACTGATCGAGAGTCGCTTTCGTCGCGCCGACTTTCTCGAACGCGGCGTCTGCGATGTATGGGTCGTATGCGATCACGCGCATGCCGAACGCGCGCGCACGCACGGTGACGCGCGTGCCGATGCGACCGAGTCCGATGATGCCGAGGGTCTTGCCATCGAGCTCGGTGCCCATGAACTTCGAGCGCGTCCACTCGCCACGCTTCACGCTCGCATGCGCCTCGGGGATGTTGCGGCACAGCGCGAGCAACATCGCCATCGTGTGTTCCGTCGCCGACATGATGTTCGCCGTCGGCGCGTTGATCACCAGGATGCCGCGCGTCGTCGCGGCGTCGACGTCGACGTTGTCGAGACCGACGCCAGCGCGTCCGACGATGCGCAAACGCGAGCCCGCATTCACGAGCTCCGGCGTCACCGCGGTGCCGCTGCGCGTGATCAGCGCGTCGGACTGCGCGACTGCGTCGAGCAGTTCCTGACCTTTGAGGCCGGGGCGGTAATCGAGATCGACGTCCTTCGCCGCGCGAAGAATGTCGAGTCCGGACTCCGCGAGCGTGTCGGTAACCAGCACGCGAAACGTCATGCGCGCGTCACCTCGGCCAGCACGTCGAGCATCGCTTCGAGATCCGCAATCGGCATGTCGCCCATGTGCGCGATCCTGAACGTCGTGTCCTTCCATTGACCGTAGCCGCCGCCGAGCGTGTAGCCGCGCTTCTTCATCTCCGTGCGAATCGCTTCCGGCGGCAACACCGGCGCGAGTGTCGTGACGGTTGCGGATGCGACTGCGGGATCCGACGCGAGTCGCGCGAAACGCGACGTGCGCGCGTGCACGAGGTCGCGCATCTGCTTGTGCCGCTCGAATCGCGCTTCGAGTCCTTCTTCGTGAAGGATGCGCTCGAGCTGTGCGCCGAGCATGTAGAAATGCGGGATCGACGGCGTCGACGGCACGCTGTCGTCGTCTGCTTTTTCTTTGTATGCGAGGAAGTCGAAGTACGTGCCGCGATACGGATGCTTCTTCGCGCGCGCGAGTGCGGCATCGGAAACAGCGGCGACCGTGATGCCCGGCGGAAGCGCGAGGCACTTCTGCACGCTCGCGAGACAAACGTCGACGTTCCACTTGTCGAATTCGACGGGGATGCCGCCGAGTGCGGAGACGGAGTCGACGAGGACGAGCGCGTCGGGTGCTTCTTCGCGCACGACCGCGGCCAGCGCGGCGACGTCGTTCGTCACGCCCGTCGACGTTTCGTTGTGCGTGATCGTCACCGCGTCGTAATGCGCGCGATGGTGACGCGCGAGGTGATCGCCGAGCTCACCGGGATCGACGGCGCTGCCCCAGCCGGAGTCGAGACGATCGACTTCGTAGCCGAGCGACTCGGCGATGTTGTACCAGCGCTCCGAGAACGCACCGCACGTCGTGACGAGCACGCGCCGCGCGACGCAGTTTTCGAGCGCGGCCTGCATGACGCCGGTGCCGGAGCTCGTGACGACGAAGGTCGTCTGCGTGGTGCCGAAGAGATCCTTCAGGCCGAGGTTGATGCCGCGAAAGAGATCGCGAAACTCGGGACTGCGGTGGCCGATCATCGGGCGCAGCATTTCCTGCTGCAGCTCGGGACGCACCCAGGTCGGGCCGGGAACAAAGAATTTGCAGCGGTTCTCGTCGCTCATGGTTCAAGGAGGTACGGCAGCACCGACTTCAATGTCGGCTCACTCACGTACACCTCGGCATTCTCCTTCACGCGTGCCCGCGTGTGAACTCCTCCGAATCCGATGAAGAGACTCACCGCCGGCTTCGTCTCCAGATCACTGACGCCGTCGCCGATGAACGCGGACTTGCCTTTCGAGCGCGTGAGGATCGCGCGCACGACGAGCTCCTTGCCGCCGACTCTCGTCAGAAACGAGCGCCGGTCGTAGTCCAGGTAGTTGCCTTCTGCATCGAACTGCAACGGAACTGCATGAATCGCGCGCGGTGCGATGTTGAGCTTCGCAGCGAGTGGCGCGATCGCTTGCGCGATCCCCGCGGTGACGAGATGCACGTCGACGCTGAGTGACTGCAGCGTCGCGATCGTTTCCTCGACTCCGTCGACGAGCGACTGCGTGTAACGCTCGCCGAGCGCTTCGACGTCCGCGAGCGTCGGGCGAATGATCTCGAGCCGCTTGCCGTACACCTCGTCGAGCGCGATCTCGCCGTTCATCGCGGCGTCGGTGAGACGCACGATCTCCGGGTTGCCGTTCGCGAGAACGTCGATGCCTTCGATCGTGACCAGCGTGGAGTCGACGTCGAAGAAAACGAAACGGTATTTCGCCTTCACGCCGCCTCGCGCCTCACGATTCTCACGAGATCGGAGAAGCGGTCGAGGAAGTGATCGGGCGTCGACGCGACGAGTTGTTCGCGGCTCGACGAACCCGTCGCGACGACCGCGACGTCGATGCCGCTGTTACGCGCGGCGCGCACGTCGATCGGCATGTCGCCGACGAACAACGTCTGCTCCGGTCCGAAGTCGACGGAGGCGAGTGTGACCAGCAGATGCTTCGCTTCAGGTTTGCGCGCGCCGGCGACGTCGGGTCCGACGATCGCGCGGAAGTAATGCGAGAGCTCGAGGAAATCGAGGATCTTCTTCGAGAAGAACGTCGGCTTGTTCGTGCAGACGGCCATCTGCACGCCGAGTTGTTCGAGCTTCGCGAGCGTTGCTTCGACGTCGGCGAGGACTTTCGATTCGTTGCAGCACACCTCGTCGTAGCGCGTCTCGAATTCGTGCACGACGGTGCGCGGAATCTCGGTGCGCTCGAATGCGCGCTGCAGCAACTTCTCGACGCCGTCGCCGACGATCTCGCGAATGCGCGCCGAGCTCAGATCGGCGAGACCGTGCGTGCGCCGCGCGTGATTCACCGCTTCGGTGAGCGCGCTGTACGAGTCGACGAGCGTGCCGTCCAGATCGAACAGCACAGCCCGATATCTCAGCCTGGCCGTCATGTGAAGCGCCAGATTCTATCGAGATTCGTGCGCATCTCTTCGATTGTCGGACGTGCGGCGGCCGAGATCGTCACCTGCGGCCAGTCGCCGAGCTCCTTGAATCCCTCCACGAGCACCACGTCGCAATCAAAGTGCCGGAGGAGATCGGAAGGCTTGTCGTACGTCGTGCGCGAGATGCCGTCGTCGCTGAAGATCACCGCTTCGTTGTGACCCGCGAGGATCACCGGATTCGCACCGGCGTCGCGAAATCGCGCCGTGTCGCCGCGATGCTCTTCGTTGAGCGGATGATGCGTATGCTTGATCGCACCGACGCGTCTGCTTTCCGCGCGATACGCGTGAATCAGCGCGACGATCATCGTCGTCTTGCCCGCGCCGGAAAAGCCGGTGATCGCCGCGACCTGCATGAAGTGGAGGATACGTGGGAGTGTCATCCCGTGCTGTCGCACGGAATGACACCTTTTCCATTTTGCGACTCTCCGCGCAATACCCGGCCTGTATCCTCTTCTTTCACGCCATGCGGAAACTTCTCCTGACGCTGCTCGCAGTCGCACTCGCGGTTCCTCTCGTCGCGCAGCAGCCGGACGCCCAGAAGCCAATCGTCATCGCCATCGAGCCCCTCGGCGACAACGACGCAGGCGAAGTCGTCACGCGCGTGTCGTTCCGCTTCCCCGCGCCGCCGGAAGTCACCGAAGAGATCGCGCTCTATCTGCAGGGATCGTTCATGCAGAACGGCAAGGTCCTTCGCAACTTCCGCTACACCGTCCCGCCGGACATGCGCACGTCCGTCACTGCCGTGCAGGCGTTCGCGGCAGGCGAGTTCGAAATCGAAGCGCGGCTCGTGCTGCCGACCGACGACACCGCGCCGATCATCATCGCGAAGACGGCGGAGACGTTCACGGTCGCGAAGACGAACAAGCCGTACGTCGCGACCGCGCAGGATGGCGCCGAGGCGGTGATGGCCGAGGGCGTGGTGCCGGAGACGATCGGTGCGGTTCGGATCAAGGCGCCGCGTCGCGACGTCGCGCCGAACTTGTTCATCGTCGACGTCGACGTCGCGCCGCAGGTGAAGCGCGTCGAGTTTTTCGTCGACGGCAAGAAAGTCATGGCCCGCAACACGCCGCCGTTCCGCGCAGAGCTCGACCTCGGCAAGCTGCCCAAGCGTGTCGAAGTCCGCGTGGTCGGCTACGACGCGCGCAATCGCTACATCGACGCGGACGCGTTCATCGTCAACGAGCGCGACACGCCGCTCGAAGTGAAGATCACGCGCACTGAAACTCCCGACGGCGTCTCGCACTTCAAACTGAGCGTGCAGAATCCGAAGAACAACGCCATCAAGTCGGTGGAGCTGTTCGCGGGCGACAAGAAGATCGCGGAGTGGAAGCGGCCGCCGTACGCGATCGACATTCCGACCGTGCGACTCGGCGCTGTCGAGTTCGTTCGTGCGTCGGTGTTCGACGATACCGGCTACGAAGCCGCGGATCTGTTGTTCCTCAGCGGCGATCGCTACACCGAACAGATCGAAGTCAACGTCGTCGAGTTGCCGATCTCCGTGAGCGACGCGGCGGGATTGCCGATCACTGATTTGAAGGAAGCAAATTTCTCCGTTTTTGAAAACGGGAAGCCGCAGAAGATCGCGAGCTTCAACTACGCGTCGAACTTGCCGATCTCTGTCGGCGTGCTGCTCGACCACTCGGGCAGCATGGAACAGCGGATGGCGGACGCGAAGGCCGCGGGCATTCAGTTCTTCAAGAACATCATGCGCGGCGGCGACAAGGCGTTCATCGCGCCGTTCGCGAACGATCCGTCGAAGTTCGCGCCGTTCGTCTCCGACATCTCGACGCTCGAGGCCCAGGTCAATGCGATTCCGGATGCGGCCGGTGGCACGTCGCTGTACGACGCGATCGTCACCGGCCTCTATCGCTTCCGCAACGTGCAGGGTCGCAAGGCGTTGATCGTGATCAGCGACGGCGAGGACACGACGTCGCGGTTGTCGTACGACGACATGCTCACGTATGCGCGTGCGTCGCGCGTGCCGCTGTACTTCATCGGCATCGGACTCGGGCCGATCGGCGGCGGAGGGATGAAGTCGCTGGCCAATGAGACCGGCGGCATTTCGTACTTCATTCGCAATACGAAACAGCTCGGTGATACGTACAAGCTGCTGGAGAAGGAGCTTCGCTCGCAGTATCTGCTGAGCTACAGCGCCGAAGCTTCAACCAAAGACCAGGCATATCGCACAGTGGAAGTGAAGGTGGACCGTCCCAATGCAAAAGTCCGCACGATTCGCGGCTACATTCCTTAGTGTTTTGATTGCGGGCTCTGCGCTCGCGGCCGATCTGCGTCCCGTGAAAGATCCGGCGAAGATCGACGACGTCTTTCCGAAGGCTGCAAAGATCCGTCTGCTGAATGTCTGGGCGACGTGGTGCATCCCGTGTGTGATCGAGATGCCGGATATCCGCGCGATCGACGAGACGTTCGGCGACGAGCTCGCGGTCGCGGGTGTTTCGCTCGACGACATGATTCCCGATGCGAAGAAGGACACGGTCGTGAATTTTCTCGACAAGTACCGCATCGCATTTCCCAACGTTTATTACACCGGCAATCTCGACGATCTCGCAGACACGTTGAAATTCAACGGTTCGATCCCGATCACGATCGCGTACGACGCCAACGGCAAGGAAGTGTGGCGTCACGAAGGAAAGATCGATCGCAACCAGACGATCGCGCAACTGCGCAAGCTTTTGAAATAAGGAGGAACGCACAATGAAGAAACTCGCAGTGGTTTTCACTCTTCTCTTTGCAGTAGCGGCATTCGCGGATGAGCTCGCGGTCGGCGCGAAAGCTCCGGCGTTCTCGCTGGTCAACGCAGTCGACGGCAAGACCGTCGCGATGAAGCCGAATGACGGCAATCTCAAAGTGGTCGTCTTCACGTGCAATCAGTGCCCGTACGCGAAGGCGTTCGAGCCGCGCATCATCGAGATCGCGAAGAAGTTCGCGGCCAGCAAGGTCGCGTTCTACGCCGTCAATCCGAACGACGAGGCAAAGTACGCCGAAGAGTCGCTCCCGAACATGAAGGAGCGCGCGACGGCGAAGGGCTATCCGTTCCCGTATCTCAAGGACGGCGACAGCAGCATCGCGCGTGCGTACGGCGCCCGCGTGACGCCGCACGTCTTCGTCGTCGATGGCAAGGGCACGGTCGTGTATCGCGGCTACGTCGATGATTCGGCGAAACCGGATGAGCGCAAGACGACCGGTCTCACCGACGCACTGAACTCGCTGCTCAATGGTCGCGACATCGCGACGAATGACACGCGCGCGTTCGGCTGCACGATCAAGTGGAAAACGTAGTGGTTTCTAGATCGTCAGGAGAACGCACCGACGAGCCAGCCGCTCGTGCATCAGCGGAGCAATCAGCGCTGCCGGCCGTGCCGGCTACTGCGTGAGCCGTTCGTAGGAGCTCCGCAGCATCGTTACGCGTTTGACGTAGTTCCTCGTTTCCTGAAACGGGATGGATTCGAGGAACTCGTCGGTCGGTTTGGCCGGGGCAGCGCGACGCCATTTCATGACGTTGCCCTGCCCCGCGTTGTATGACGCGACCGCGTAGTAGGTATTACCGCCGAACATGTTGATGAGCATGCGGAGGTGGAACGTGCCGAGGGTGACGTTCACGTCGGGATTTTCGAGACGGGCGGGCGTGAAGCGGATGCCGAGGCGTGTCGCGTGCTCCTTCGCAGTCGGCGGCATGAGCTGCATCAGACCGGTCGCGCCGACGGACGATTTCGCCTTCGTGTTGTAGTAACTCTCCTGCAGGATCAGCGCGCGCACGAGATTCGGATCGAGCCCGCGTTCCTTCGCGTGTTCCTCGATCTCGTCGCCGTACTTCAGCGGGTAATAGAGACGAATGAAGTACGCGGGCACCTGGTCCTGATCGACAGTGGCGAGTTGCGGCCACGCTTTGCGCAGCGAGCGATACATCAGCACCTCGCTCCCCGCGGACGCGTAATAGTCCGCCATCAACGCCTCCGCGAATCGCGTGTTCTCGCGTCGCGTGTTGCGGCGGATTTCGAGCAGCGCCTCGCGCATCGAGTTGAGTGCCGTCAGCTCGTACGCGAGCTCGAGCTCTTTCGGCATCTGCTTCGCCGCGATCTCCGCCCAGTCCGGACCATCTTTCTTCAGCGGATTCGATTTCGTCTCCGAGCGCTTCGCGCCACGCGTGACCGCGTGCTGTGCGTAGAGATCGGCGTAGGGCGCGTTCGCGAGTCGCTGGTAGATCGCGCGCGCTTCTTCCTTTTGTCCGCCGCGATCGAGACAGCGCGCGTACCAGTATTCGGATTGGCGTCGCACGTTCGTGTGCGTGTACGTATCGACGATGAAGCGGAACAGCGACTTCGCCGTCGCGAGGTCGCCGCGCGCGTACGCGGCCCAGCCCTTGTCCCAGAAAAACTGCAGCGCTGGATCCGCGGCTTCGTCGAGCTTGATGATCTGCGGGACGAGCTCCTGCGCGTACGCGTCCTGATTCTTCGACTGTGCGCGCGTGAGCAACGCATTGAGCACTTCGAGCCGCACGTTATCGTCGATCGGCAGCGACAACAGATCTTTGAGACGCTCGCTGGAGAGCCGCTCGTATTCGTCCTTCTTCGTCTTCTTTGCGAGATCGACGAGCTTGATCTGCCTGAAGACCGTTTGATACTTCGGCTTCGTGACGGTCTTCTTCTTTTTGCCTTTGCCTGTGCGGACCTTCACCGTCCCGACTTGCTTGCGCTCTTTGACGGTCTTGATCACTTCGGGATTGATCGCCGACGCGAGCACGGCGTAGTTGCGCGCGGCGGTGCGCAGCGCGGGAATCGCGGTCTTGAACGGACCCGAGGTCAACGGCTCGAGCGCTTTGTTCGAGTCTTCGTAGCGGCGCAGGACGTTGAGCGTGAGTCCCTTCTCGAGTTGAATCTGCGTCGCGAGGTGCGGCGCGTTCGTGATTGCGTTGAGCTCGTCGAGTGCGTCCTGCGCATCGCCGACGGCGCGCAACGCTGCGACGCGTTCGAGTCGCTCGGTCGGCGTGAGTGGCAACGGCGACTTCGGATCGGTTCCGCTCACCGCGCGCAGAAACAGGCTCGCCTCTTTCGCTTCTTCAGCGGACGGGTGATGCAGAACGATTTGCCGCGCGTTGAACAACGCACCGGCGAGATCGCCGCGTTGCATGCGTGCGAGTGCGGCCTGCCAGCGGGCGGTCGCCGCGACGGCCGGGACTTCGGCGCGCGATGCGAGTGCCGCGTAGACGTCGGCGCTGCCGATCAGATCGCCGTTCGTCGCGTAGAGATTCGCGAGATTGAAGCCGATGTCGTTCGCGTACGCCATGCGCGGCTTCCGCCGCCAGAGTCGCGCGAGTGTTTGCCGCGCGGCGTCCGTGTCGCCGGCGAGCTGATGTCCGTTCGCGAGGTAGTAGAGCCGGTACTCCTCGACCGCGCGCGGTCCGAACGTGAATGACGAGAACGCGCGCACCGCTTCGGCGCCGTCATTGCGGCCGAGCGCGGCGATTCCGTCCGCGTAGACGTTGCGCAGTTTTTCGAGATCGGGAGGCGCTTCCGCTTTTGCGAGCGCGGCGGACTCGTCAGACGAATCGTCGCCGCGTTTGACGCGAGTCGCGTACGTGACCGCGAGGATCCCGGCGATCAGAACGATCACCACGAGGGTGAGAAATAGCCACTTCCGCCGCAACCACTGCAACACGAGACTC
>DASVNL010000235.1:0-6766 GCA_036383875.1 Thermoanaerobaculia bacterium | reverse complement strand
ATCGGCAGGGCGAGCAGGAGCAACAGCAGCTTGCGAAGCATCGCGGGAGTGTATTACGGCTGCAGCGCGAGCTTCTCGCTTCCTCCCGCCGTGATCACGACGCGTTTCACGGACGGCAATTGCTGCAGCGTTTTGGTCGTCGCCGCGCGAATCATCTGCGCCGCGCACGAACCTCCGACATTCTGCAAGCGCTCGTTGAAATCGACGGTGATGACGCCGTCGCGCAGGATCACGGAATTCACGCGCGAGCCTTCCGGAAACGGCTGCGGCTCGGCGATGAGCATCTCGACGAGCAGCCGCGCGATGGCCACGCTTTTCGGCGCGCGTCGCGACACGGGATGCACGCCGTTGCAATCGGCATCAGGCACGAACAGGCGAACATCGGTTTGCTCGACGGTGAACGGTTTCGTCGTCGAAACGAGCGAACGCTCCGAGCCGTCTTTCGCCGAATATTCGAGCGCCTCGATGGTCACGCGATCGCCGGGATCGCGCGCAAGCCAGATCGTCGCGCGATACGGATTGTGCTGCCCCGACTCCCCCTCGGATGTCGTAAATGTTTCGGTGATGATCTTCCCGTCCGCGCCGCGCGCGCGGACCACGACGTTGTTCTCGAACGTCCGCGCCCGTCCTTTGACGACGATCGGATTCGCGACGTCGACCTCTTCGATCGTGATTTCGCGTTGCGGCTCAGCCGGTTTCGCGGGCGCCGGATCTGCGGGTTCAGACGTCTCGGCGACGGTCGAATCGACAGGCTGATCGGCCGTCTGATTCACCGGTTTGACGGGCTCACTGGTGCAGGAAATTAGGACAAACGTCACAATCAATAACAACCGCACTTCGGTATCCTCCGCGCCATGCGACAAGCGCTTCTTTCACGACTCCTGCCTGTCGCTGCGATCAACTCTCTCATCAACCAAAAGGATTACGAACGCATGAAGCAATTGATACTCCTGTTCACCATACTGTTCTCGACCGCGCTGTTCGCGCAGACGCCCACGGTCTCGACGATCCAGCCGGCCTCCGGCCCGTCGTCGGGTGGAACCGAAGTCACGATCCTCGGGACGAATCTCCTGACCAAGGTGCAGTGCATCGTCCCCTGCCCCGCGCTGGTGACGTTCGGCAACATCACTGTGCCGGTGAAATCGGAGACCGATACCCGTCTGATCGTCGATACGCCGCCCCATGCGCCGGGGCTGGTCGACGTGAGTGTCACGGTCGCGGCGGAACAGCCGGTGAAAATCACGAACGGATTCATGTTCACGTCCGACCACGACGACACGTACGAGCAGGTGCTGTTGCCGGTTTATCTCGACGGGACGATCAACGGCGCGTTCGGCAGCGTCTGGAAAACCGATTTCTGGCTGCGCAATGACTCAGACGAAGCCATCCAGCTCGCGCCGTGGCCCTGCCCGCCGGACCTGGTCTGCCCGCCCGTTTATCCGCTGACGAAGTTCCTCTCCAGCGGCGAGTCGATCCACAATCTCGATCCGTTTTTCAAGGCGCCGAATGGAAATCCCAGCCGCCTTCTGTATGTCAGCAAACCCGGCGTTTCGATGAATCTCCGCTTTGCCGACATTTCCCGCTCGACGCTGAATGCCGGCACGGACCTTCCGCTGGTCCGCGAAAATGCGATGCGCACAGGCGCCACGCAATTGTTCAACGTCCCGATGACCTCGGGTTTCCGCGTGCTGCTGCGCGTCTACGAGATGGCGTACACGAGCGCTGGCTTCACGGTCCGTCTGTACGATCAGTCCAATCTGACCGCCAGCGCGAGTCCGGTGCACGTGCTCACACTGAACGCGACGACGTCGCAGACGAACGATTTCCGCACTGAAGCCGCGTATACGGAATTCGACATCACCGGCCTGATGGCGCTGGAGAAGGTCTGGCCGGCGGCGGTGCGCATCGAGATCACGCCCGATCGTCCGGGCAGCCGCTACTGGGCGTTTGCGAGCATCACCAACAACGCCACGCAGCTCGTGACGCTCTCGACGCCACAATAAATCCGGAATCCCGCAGAAAAACAAAAAGGGCGCACGTGAGTGCGCCCTTTTCAATTTGATGCGAAATCTCGTTACTTACGAGCGTCCTGCATCTCTTTGATCGCAGCCTCGCGGCCTTTTTCCTTGGCGATCTTGGCGTAATCGGCGCGCTTCTTCTCAGGGAACTGGCGCACCAGGGCGAGATAACGGCCCTGAAGCTGACGCGACGCGAGCTGCTCGGCCGTAATGGCGGCCTTGCTCTTGGCGCCACCCTTTTTCGCAGCGGCGGCGCCGCCCTTGGCCGGAGCCGCAGGAGCGGCCGCGGTGCTGGCAGCAGCCGACGCGGGCGGACGTCCCGGCGGACGGCCCGGACGACCCTTCGTGCCGGCCGGACGGCCCGGCTTCTTATTCGCCGATCCCGGCGGACGGCCCGGTCCACGACGCGCAGGCGCCGGAGCCGCGGCGCTCGACGACGACGAAGAGCTGCTGCCCGCACCGTGCGCTTCACGGAGGCGCTGCAGACGCGATTCGAGATCGCTGATCTCGCGACCCATGTCGCCCACATAGCGGTTGATCTCGCCCTGCGAGATGCGGCGCTCTTTGATCAACTGATCGAGAACATAAGCCGCCTGTCCCGGGGACAGCGGTTTCGGGGATGACTGATTCTGTTTGGGTCTAGGCATATTTCTCCTCCTATCACTCACGCACAAAGTCTTGTGCAACAGTAAGTCATTGTCAACTCAAAACACTAAGAGCGAGCCGTTTCCGGCTCGCTCTTTGGTGTGACGGCGACAATTTCGGCGTCAATAGCGGTAATGGTCGGGTTTATACGGCCCTTCAGCCGGTACGCCGAGGTACTTGGACTGGTCTTCGGTCATGACCGTCAATTCCACGCCGAGATGCGCCAAATGCAGACGGGCCACCTCTTCGTCGAGCTTCTTGGGGAGTACATACACTTCTTTTCCGTACTCGCCCTTGTTGTTCCACAGCGCGAGTTGCGCAAGAACCTGATTGGTGAACGATGCGGACATGACGAAGGACGGATGTCCGGTCGCACAGCCGAGGTTCATCAATCGGCCTTCGGCCAGAATGAGCACCGAATGGCCGTCTGCAAAGACCCATTCGTCGTACTGGGGCTTGATGTTCACGCGCTGAACGCCCGGAACCTTCTTGAGGCCCGCCATGTCGATCTCGTTGTCGAAATGGCCGATATTGCTGACGATGGCGTTGTGCTTCATGCGCGCCATGTGGTCAGCCGTAATGATGTCTTTGTTGCCCGTGGCCGTGACGAAGATGTCGGCACGCTCGAGAACGCTCTCCAGCGTGCGCACTTCGAAGCCTTCCATCGCCGCCTGCAATGCACAGATCGGATCGATTTCCGTGACCACGACGCGCGCGCCCTGTCCGCGCAGCGCCTGTGCGCAGCCTTTACCGACTTCGCCGAAGCCACAGACGACGGCCAGCTTGCCCGCAATCATGACGTCGGTCGCGCGATTGAGGCCGTCGACCACGGAGTGGCGGCAACCATAGATGTTGTCGAATTTCGACTTGGTCACCGAGTCATTGACGTTGATGGCCGGGAACAGAAGCGATCCCGCTTCCTGCATCTGATAAAGGCGATGCACGCCGGTCGTGGTTTCCTCGGAAACGCCGCGGATTTCTTTGGCCACGCGGGTCCAGCGCTGCGGATCGCGCGAGATTTCCTGACGGAGCAGGTCGAGGATGACGCCCCACTCTTCCGGCTCGTCCGCGGGATTGAATTCAGGAACGTGATTCTTTCCTTCGCACTCGACGCCTTTGTGCACGAGGAGCGTCGCGTCGCCGCCGTCATCGACGATGAGCGTCGGGCCGCTTCCGTCCGGCCACATGAGCGCCTCGGACGTGCACCACCAATACTCCTCGAGCGTCTCGCCCTTCCACGCAAACACCGGAATGCCGCGCGGGTTGTCGACGGTACCGCCCGTTTCCGGACGGCCGACCACGACTGCAGCCGCCGCGTGGTCCTGCGTCGAGAAAATGTTGCAGCTCACCCAGCGCACGTCGGCGCCGAGGAGGCTGAGCGTCTCGATCAGCACGGCGGTTTGAATGGTCATGTGCAGCGAGCCCATGATGCGCGCGCCGGCCAGCGGCTTCAGGCCCGCATACTGCGCGCGGACGGCCATCAGGCCCGGCATTTCGTGCTCCGCGAGCCGGATCTCGTTGCGGCCCAGCGTCGCTTCGTGAATGTTCTTGATCTTGAACGGCTCGCGCCCCGCCGCAGTTGCGGCATCGAACTGATGAGTCAATTCCAGAGTTGCAGTCATCGATACTCCCTGTGTTGTGTTTGAGAAAGGCCACGGCGAATGCGGCGGCACTGAAAGAACGGGCATTCTACCGTAACCGGCGCGAAGGCCGCGCCCCTACAATGCTTACGTGCGTCTCCGGATTCTCGTCCATCCTTCGGCCCGCTTTTACGCACTCGCCGCGGGCATCGTCGCGATCTGCGCGGCGCTGACGCGCTCGCGATTCTTCGCGACGAATCCGGACGTCGCCGCGTGGGGCATCACGTTCGATCTGACGATCACGATTCCCCTGCTCTACTGGTTTCTCGTCGTCCGCCGCGGCAAAGCCCGCGCGCTGACGATCGCACCCGTCTTCCTCCTCGGCACACTCGCCGCGACGACGCTGCTGCCTCGCGGCGAACAACAATTCGCGATGCAGTTGCGTACGTTCGCAGGCCCGATCGCCGAGGTGTTGCTTATCGGCGCATTGATTCGTCGCGTGATGCGATTCGAGCGCCGCGCCTCGTCCGATCCTTACGAGCGCATTGCCGCAGCGGCGCGCACGATCGCGGGCGATGGCCGCATCGCCGAAGTGATCGCGTCCGAGATCACGCTCCTCTATTACGCATTCTTCTGCTGGCGCGCGAAACCCGACGACGACCCGCGCGCGATGACGTTCCATCAGCGCAATGGCTGGTCGACGATCCTGGCGATGATCTTCGTGCTCATCGCGGCCGAAGGACTCGCGCTGCATTTGCTGCTCGCACGCTGGAGTCCGTATGCCGCGTGGGGCTGGACCATCCTCGATCTCTGGGCCGTGATGTGGCTCCTCGGCGATTACCACGCGCTGCGGCTGCGTCGCACGTCACTCGATGACGACGCGCTGCATCTGCGGTTCGGCATGCGCTGGAGCGCGGACATCGACCGCGCGAACATCGCGTCAGTCGAGGAAATCCGCGAAGAGGGTCAATGGAAGCAGCCCGGCGTGATGAAGATCGCGATCCTCGATGAGCCGCGCTGGCTGATCACGCTGCGCGAGCCCGTGATCGTTCGCGGGCTCGCAGGACTGCGCAAGGAAATTCGCGCGATTGCGATGCTGCCGGACGACGATGCAGTCGTGCGACAGTTACTGCCGCACTGACCGCTGTTTCGCCGCGCGATAAACGCGCAGTGCGCCGGTGAGCGTCGCGGACTCGTTCCCGCTCTTGACGAGAATCACCGTCGACGTGCCGTGCACTTCGGGATCGATCGTGTACGTCGCGCTCACCGCGCCGCCCCACCATTCGTAATCGGAGGTGCGCTTGAATGCGGGATTGAGGACGTCGAACGTGGTCATGCCGCTCGTAAAGCCGTCGCCTGAAATCGTCAGTCGGATGTTTTCACCCGGTCGCACCACGACGACTTTGCTCGTCAGACTGACCTCCGTCTTTCCCGCGGGGGTGACGCCGATGAGTTTCGGATTCAACGTCACCGCACCGGCGGTATTGACGAGCAGATTGCCGTAGACCTTGCCGCTTTCGACGTCGATCGGCGGCCCGAAAAATTCAGTGGGGAATGTCGTCAATTTCGCCGATCGCCACGTGCCTTGCAGCACGTCGACGGCGACGGGACCATCGAGCGGTTCCGCGTAAAGCTGATAACGGCCAGGCGGAATGCCGGAGATCGTGAAGTCGCCCGTTGCGGAGGTGAGCACGGTGCCGACGGGTTGTCCGTCCGCATTCACCGCGACGACCTGCGCCGCGAAGATGCCGCCCTGATCGCCGGTCACGCGACCCTGCAAGGTCGCGCCGAACATCGCCGGATCGCTCTTCGGATACATCGACGCCATGGCGATGCGATCGTCGCTGTCGAGGTCCGAAGGCGTGCCGTCGGCGCCGACGTACGGATACATCGTCGCGGAGATGACGGCGGAGTGATCGAGGCCGAGGACGTGGCCGACTTCGTGGGCGAGCGCTTGCTGGGCGTTGATCTTGCCATCGAACAACGACGGATCGATGCGGATGTCCGCGTCGAGCATGCGGCCGGTGTCGGTGTCATATGTGTATGCGGTCAGTGCGACTGCGCCTTGTCCGCGCAGCAGATCGTCGGCGACGGAGATGATCACGCGATCGCTGTGATCGGCTGCCACGAGTCCGGCCGCGACGCCACGCGATTCGAAGCGGAGGTTCGCGTCAGGAATCGCAGCCCAGGCCGCGAATGCGCGATCGACCATGGTCACGGCGTTGGGGGAAAGCTGCGCGACGCGCTGATCGACCTCGTACCGCAGAGGAAACGACGTCGGCGCCCACTCGATCGTGGTCGCGGCGCCTTTGATGTCGTACGTCATGCGCGTCGCTGCGAACAGCGGAAGGGAGAGTGCGATGGCAGAAACGACTACCGCGGTCCGGCGGAACATGAGAGTCCCAAGAGCAACCGAGGTGCCATGTTCGCGCGCAAATCGCGCAGCGATCACGAAACCAGCGCGACCAGATCGATCTCGACCGCACCGCCCTTCGGCAACTGTGCGACGCCGACGGTTGTCCG
>DASVNL010000234.1:0-1985 GCA_036383875.1 Thermoanaerobaculia bacterium | reverse complement strand
GCCTACACGATCCGCCTGCAATCGTATCAACCACTCGCCGATCCGCCGCACCAGTGGGCCGTCTGGGCGTTCGTGACGATCACGAACAACGAGACGCAACACGTGACGACGATCTCGCCGTAGCGATCACCGGCCGCGCTCCGCGAGCCACTCGTTCAATTTGTCCGCGAGTCCTTTCACGTGCGGCTCGTCGAGCATCGTCAAATGATCGCCAGGCACTTGCTCGGAATGGACACCGCTCCCCGCGAGGATCGACCATCCATGCTGTTTCTCGCGCGTGAATCCCTCCGGCTCTCCCTCGGCGTAAAAGAAAACCACGTCGCCGGGATAAATCGACGGGCGGTAATTGCGCAGCGCGAGGTAATTCGCCTGCTGGACGTCCTGCAGTGCGCGAGGCAATGGACGCCGCAGCTTTTCGTAAATCGCGAACGTCAATTGCCACGCGCGATACACGACTCGGCGCCAGACGCGGCGCACCTTCTTGCGAAAGTACGTCGCGCGATCGGGACGTCGCATCAGCTCACTGGCGTGCACTTTCAAGCGTCGCGTGAGCGTGTCGGTCGGATCGCCGTACGCTTCCTGGCGCGCGAGCCGGCCGTACGAGACCGGCGCACTTTCGAACAACGCGACGAGCGTGGTCTTGTGACCCGCGGCGCGTAATTGCTGCGCCATCTCGAACGCGACCACACCGCCGAACGACAATCCCGCGAGCAGATACGGACCGCGCGGCTGCACGCGGCGGATTTCGTCGACGTACAGACGGGCCATGTCTTCGACGCGCGTCAGCGGCGGATACGTGCCGTCGATGCCACGCGCCTGGAGTGCGTAGAACGGTTGATCGTTGCCGAGGTGATGGGAGAGGGCGCGATAGTTGAGAACGTTCCCGCCGACGCCGTGTACGACGAACAACGGACGCTTCGCGCCCTTGAGCTGCAGTGGCACGAGCGGCGACCACGCCTCGGCCTTCGTGTCGCTCTCGATCGCACGCGCGAGCCCCTCGAGCGTCGGTGCGCTCAACAGCGTGACCAGCGGTAGCTCGCGTCCGAATGTCTGTTCGATCTGCAGGAACAAGCGCACCGCGAGAAACGAATCGCCGCCGAGCTCGAAGAAGTTGTCGCACACACCGACTCGCGGCACATGCAGGACGTCGCTCCAGATCGCCGCGAGTTTCTCCTCGGTCTCGTTGCGCGGCGCGACATACGACTCGTCGTCATCGCGCGACGTCCGCGCCGGCGCGGGCAGCGCCTTGCGATCGATCTTCCCGTTCGGCGTGAGCGGAAACGCGTCGAGCGTCGCGAAGTGCGACGGGACCATGTACTCTGGCAGCGTCGCGCGCAGATGCTCGCGCAACGCCGCGGCGGACGGCAGCGTGCCGCGCGCGATGCAATACGCCACGAGCGCCTTGCCGCCCGGCAGATCGTCGCGCGCGATGACCACCGCGTTCGCGACGCCGTCCTGTTTGCGCAACGCATTCTCGATCTCGCCGAGCTCGATGCGATAGCCGCGCACCTTCACCTGATGATCGAGACGTTCGAGATACTCGATGCTCCCGTCCGACAACAGACGCACCGCGTCGCCGGTGCGATACATCCGCGCGCCCGGTGCGCCGAACGGATCGGGCACGAAGCGCTGTGCGGTGAGCGACGCGCGATTGAGATAGCCGCGCGCGACGCCGTCACCGCCGATGAACAACTCCCCTTCCGGCGCCGGTTGCAGATTCGCATCGAGGACGTACACCTGCGTGTTCGCGATCGGCTTGCCGATCGGCACGTTCACGCTGGCGATATCGGAGGTCACGCGATGAATCGTCGACCAGATCGTCGTCTCCGTCGGACCGTACATGTTCCACAGCGATCCACAGCGCGTGAGCAGCGCGTCCGCGAGATCGCGCGGCATCGCCTCGCCGCCGCACAGAATCTTCAATCGCGGATCGCCCTTCCATCCCGCTTCGATGAGCATGCGATACGTCGCCGGTGTTGCCTGGA
>DASVNL010000233.1:0-2052 GCA_036383875.1 Thermoanaerobaculia bacterium | reverse complement strand
CGCTCGTGACGATGATTCGCGGCAACGAGCTCGATGCGGGCGTCTTCGATCCGCGACGCCGCGCGACGCTCGACGATGCGCTGCGGCGTTCCGCGGCGGTGTGCACGGTGACGACGTCGCACGCGGAGAAAATCGCGGCGTTGCACGACGGCGTTGCGGCGCACGTCATCGCGAACGGCATCGACTTCGATCTTTGGGAGTCGACGCCCGCCGATGCCGCGCGCGCGGCCACCATCGCGCAAGACGCGAACGGCAAGCGCATCCTCGGTCTGTTCGGACATCTGAAAAACAAGAAGGGCTTGCCGTTCTTCGTCGACGCGCTCGTGCACTCGGGCGTCGCCGAGCAGTTTCATTTGCTGCTTTGTGGCGAAGTCGAATCGCCGGTCGAGGGCGTTGCGCATACGATCGTGCCGGTCATGGATCGATATGCGTTGATTCCGTACTACCTCGCGTCCGACTTCGTCGTCGTGCCGTCGCACTACGACGGATTTCCCAACGTGCTGATCGAGGCGATGGCGCTCGCGCGTCCGCTGCTCGCGTCGACGGCGGGCGGCATGCGCGACGTGCTCACCGACGGCGCCGATGCGTTTCTGTTCGCGCCCGGCGATGTGCAGGCGTGTCGCGACGCGATTCGTCGCGCCGCGCGTGCGAGTGTCGACGAGTTGCGTCGCATGGGCGCGGCCGCGGAGTCGGTCGCGCGACGTCGCTGCGACGCTCGCACGGAGTCGGCGCGTTATCTCGAACTGCTGCGACACACACAGGAGGCTTTTGATGCGAAGAGTGATTCCCGCCGCGATGCTGATTCTGGTTCTCGCGAGTTGCGGTGGCGAGAGCGAAGAGGTTAGCGAACAGAAAGTGCCGGCGACGCCGAGCGCCGCGACTCCAACTGCGACGACCGCACCAGTCGCGACGACATCCGCTGCGTCGCAACTCACGAGCGTGTCCGAGAAGGGTGGCACGGTCACGATCGTGTTCACCGAGAACGGCGCGGAGCAGGAGTTGTACGGCGAGCTGCGCGACAACGGCAAGCGCAAGTACACGCTCGACGACGGGCCGGTGCTGTACGAGGTCAAGCCCGGCGACGACCAGAGTTTCAAGCTGCGCAATCCCGACGGCTCGCTGCGCTGGAAGGTGAAGATTTCGCCCGACAAGATCAAGATCAGCGACAACGAAGAGAACAAGAACGCATTCGAGTTGAAGCCGCGCGCCGAGCAGCGCGTGAAGGTCGTCGCGCCCGGCGACCGCGAGCTCGGCAACGTGCGCTTCGCGTCTGAGAAGATCGACGTCGAGACGGCGGACGGCAAAGTGATCTTTAGCAAGCGCTCCGCGTTTGCGGCCGGCGGCTACGGCGTGTTGCTGCTCGATCAGATTCCGCCGCGCGAGCGGTTCATCATCGTGGCGGAGCTGCTCTCGCGCGGTCGATGATTTTCTACTACGCCCCCGGCGGCGGCCTCGGGCATCTCACCCGCGGCCGCCGCGTCCTCGAAACCCTCGGACTCACGCACGACGCGACCTTCATCACCGCGTCGACGTACGCGACCGACGCGCGCGTCACCGGCAACATCCCAGTCATCGCGATGCCCACGACTCTCGACGGCGACGTCGACGCGCATCGCACGTGGATGCGCGACGCGATCGCCGGTGCGGATCGCGTGATCGTCGATACGTTTCCCGCCGGAATCCAGGGCGAGTTGTCGGGCGTCGACGCGCGCATGGAGCTCGTCGCGCGCAGCCTGCGCTGGGATGCGTACCGTCGCGCGGTGTCGTCGCCGTTGCCGCGCTTCGACACGATCTGGACGATCGAGCCGCTCGAAGCCGAACACGAGTCGGCGCTACGCGCGCATGCGACGTCGTGGCGTGAGCTCGATTTGCGAGCGGCAAATGTTGCGACTGACGACAGCCCGCCGAATCTCAACTACTGGCTGATCGTGCATTCGGGACCAGCGGATGAGGTGCGCGAGCTCGTTGCGCATGCCGAGGAGTTGGGGAGGATCGAGGGGCCGCCGGAGCGGGTGCTCGTGGCGACACGATGTGCGATCGAGTTGCCGCAAA
>DASVNL010000232.1:0-14056 GCA_036383875.1 Thermoanaerobaculia bacterium | reverse complement strand
CGCCGTGATTTCTGAAACCACGGATGCTGATCGCTCGTGTGATTGATGACCAGCTCGGTGATGACTTTGATCCCGCGCCGGTGCGCTTCTTTCAGAAACGCTTTGAAGTCATTGAGCGTGCCGTAACTCGGATTGACGGCCGTGTAATTGGCGATGTCGTAGCCGTCATCGCGCAGCGGCGACGGATAAAACGGCAGCAGCCACAGGATATTGACCCCGAGGTCCTGCAAATAGTCGAGCTTCTTCGCCAGCCCCTGAAAATCGCCGATTCCATCGCCATTGCTGTCGAAGAACGCGCGAACGTGAGTCTGGTAGATGATTCCGTCTTTGTACCAAAGATCGTCAGTCATAAGTCAGTTGGCGGTTGGCGGTTGGCGGTTGGCAGTAATACCCGGCGAGAAACGTTCCCGTCGTGGAAGGGCGGGGTCTCCCGCCAACCGCCAACTGCCAACCGCCAACTCATAAGAAATACTCAAAATCTCTCTCCGTGCGAACGCGCCGGCGGATTCTGAAAATGTGCGCCGGGACGATCTTCGGATCGAGTTTTACGAAATTACGCGGGCCGTGCCAGGAGTGGCGGGCGCCGCTGAGGAGGTCATGGACCTGGTAGCTGCGTGCAGGGTCGATGTTCAGGGCGTCGAGGTCGAGGTCGAGCCAGGCGGCGTGGGTGTTGTGCGGGTCGAGGTTCACGACCGTGACGATCACGTTGTCGCCGGATGATTTGCTGTAGCACAACACCTGATCATTGTCCGTCGCGTGAAATCTCAGCGTTGCGTTTTGTTGCAGCGCGGGATTCTCGCGGCGGATGCGATTCACGACGACGATCAGCTCCGACAAATCATCGTCGGACGGCGCCCAGTGGCGGATCTGGTATTTCTCCGAGTCGAGATACTCCTCGCTGCCGTGCTTCACGGCGCTGCCGATGAAGCGCTCGAAGGGCGGGCCGTAGATGCCGTAGCTCGACGCCAGCGTTGCCGCGAGAATCAGGCGCATCGAGAACGCGCCGCGCCCGCCGTATTGCAGAAATTCAGTGAGGATGTCGGGTGTATTCGGCCAGACGTTCGGTCGAAAGAAGTCGCTCACCGGCTGTGTCGTGACTTCCTCGAAATACTCGGTCAATTCCTCTTTCGTGTGGCGCCACGCGAAGTACGTGTACGACTGCGTGAATCCCGCCTTTGCCAACCTGTACATGATTTTCGGCCGCGTAAACGCCTCGGCCAGAAAAATCAGATCGGGCCACTCGCGCTTCAAATCGCGGATGCACCACTCCCAGAACGGCAACGGCTTCGTGTGGGGATTGTCGACGCGGAACACGCGCACGCCCTTGCCGACCCAGAACGCGAACACGTCGCGCAGCTCGTCCCACAACTCCGTCCACTGATCGCTCTCGAAATGGAAGGGATAAATGTCCTGATATTTCTTGGGCGGATTCTCGGCGTACTGAATCGTCCCGTCGGGACGCATCAGGAACCACTCCGGATGTTCCGTCACATACGGATGATCCGGCGACGCCTGAAACGCGATGTCCATCGCGACTTCGAGACCGTGCTCCTGCGCCTTCGTCACGAGTCGCGCGAAATCGTCGATCGTGCCGAGGTCGGGATGCGTCGACTTGTGACCACCTTCCGCGCCGCCGATCGCCCACGGACTGCCGACGTCGTCCGGCTCCGCGTTGACGGTGTTGTTCTTTCCCTTGCGGAACTTCACGCCGATCGGATGAATCGGCGGGAGGTACAGCACGTCGAACCCCATGCGCGCGATGCGCGGCAACTGACGTTCGACATCGGCAAACGTGCCGTGCTTTCCTTCTTTGCTCGACGTCGAACGCGGAAAGAGCTCGTACCACGTGCTGTACGCGGCCTTCGGACGATCGACTTCGAGCAACAACTCCTGCGGATAGCGCGTGAGGAACTTGCGCTCCGCGTTGCGATTCATGAGTGCGAGCAGATCGTCACTCTGCAGATCGTCGATGACGTCGCGCACGGCGTCGTCGCTTTGCAGAGCGCCGAGGTACGGCTCGAACTTGCGGCGATCGCGCGAACTTGCACGAGCGGCAGCGGCGCGTACGTATTCGAGTCCGATCTGCAATTGCACGCGCAGCTCGTCGTCCGTCGCGCCGCCGTCGACGCGTTTCTTCAGATCGCGATGCCACGTGAGGAAGTGGTCGATCCACGCTTCGAACGTGAAGCGATGAAAGCCGAGCTTCTCGACCGTGAACTCCGCACGCCAGCGATCGTTGACGAGCGGGCGCATCCGGATCTCGCGCCATTCGGCTTCGCTGTCGTGGCGATGTCGCACGACCGCGGAGATGAGGTCGTGCCCATCCGTGAAGATGTCCGCCTCCGCGCGCACGACGTCGCCCGCGACGCGTTTCGCGGGGAACGCACCTCCGTCGACGTGAGGCGATGCTGCTTCGATGATGACGCGGCTTCTACCGTCCGGCTTCTCTCGTACCACTGTTGGCTGTGGTGCGAGAGACGTGCCCCTTCAGCCGCGCGTTGAGCGAGTTCATCAATGCGAGGCCGCGTGCGGTTTGCCCGAGGTCGAACTGTGCAGCGGCGAGCGCGAAGTCGCGCGTCAGCGGATCGTGCAACTCGTCGAGCGTGCGCGCCGCGTCCGGATCGATCGTCAACGCGCGCAGAGCGAGCACGAGCGGATCGCCGGGCGCTTCGCGTTCGGCGCGATCGAGCAACTCCGCGATGACCGTCGGCGGGACGCGCAGTCGCAGGGCGGCACGGGCGCGGTAGTACGCGACCGACGACACCGCGCGGTTCTCGCGCAGCGGTTGGTACTCCGTGATCGTCGACAGCACCGACTCCGCCTGCGGCCACGCGCCGTTCTCTTCGAGCGCGCGTGCGCGATCGAACAAAACTTCCGGCGAGTCGGGCGCGGCGCGGCCCGTCCATTTGTATTGATGCTCGCGCATCGGATTGCCTTCGATGCCGAGGAGCGCGGTGGCGATGAGCACCGCGCCGAATGCGAGGAGCGCACGGTCGCTGCGTTTGCGCGCGAGCGCGATGATCTCCGCCGCGCCGATGCCTCCGAGAATCGCGACCGGCACGAGGACGATGTTGCGTTGTCGCGCGCTGACGACGAACAGCGTCAGCGCGAGCATCAGCACGATCGCGATCAGCGCGAACGGCAACAGCTCGCGACGTTCGCGTCGCAACACGAATGCGGCGATCGCGAGCGCACACGCCGCGCCGAACGGAATCGACGGTGCGCGCGGGAGTCGCCGGTTGGTTTGTTGCGCGGTGATGATGTCGAAGACGTCGTAGTTGTGGATCGTGAGCAGCGCTTTCCAGCCGAAGCGTTTCAGCGCCGCGGCAGGATACGTGCGCAGATTCGCGAGCGCTTTCGCGCGCCAGTCGACGCCGAGCATGCGATAGACGGGATCGGGCGAGAGCGCGCCGATGCGCACTTGCAGATCGGCGACGACGCGCGGCACGACGCCGCCCGCGCCGGTCGCGAGTGGATTGTTGCCTTCGTACAACTGCGAGCTCGAATGCGGCGCGGTCTTCGGCGTCAGCACGAGGACGAGCACGATCGGCAGCACCGCCGCGAGCAGCGCGGCGCGACGATGCACGATCGCGACGACGATGAGGATCAGATAGCCGTACGGATGTGTGACGGCGTTGAGGCCGAGCAGAATCGCGGCGGCGATCGTCGCGGGCGTGCGATTGATCGTCAGCAGTGCGAGTGCGGCGGACGTGAGAAAGAAGATGAGTGTCTTCGGATCGAGCTCCGTCGCCTGCACGAATGCCGCGCGATTGCCGAGGATGAGTGCGGCCGTTGCGATGGCCGCGGTCCAGCCGGCGATCCGTTTCGCGACGAACGCGCAAGACACGGCGGACAACGTCAACGCAACGATCTGCAACGACGCGATCGCGCGCACGCCGAGTCCGACCTTGCGCAACACGACGACGAGCCAGAGATAGACGGGACTCACGTCGCCCATCTGACCCAGCGGCATCACGCCGCGATTGATCGCGTCGGCGATTCCGATGTACGTCAGCAGCGCCGGTGCGTGCAGTGCGCGAAACGCTTGAATGCGCCACGCGGTGAACGCGAGCAGCACGATCGCGATCAGCGTCGCGATCGCGAGACGGCGAGCGCGATCGTTCACCGCTGCTCCAGCAGGCGGCGCGCGAACGGTCGCACGACGAAGGCGAAGATGCTCGGCGCCGGTCCGCGCTTCAGTGCGGGCAGGCGAAAGAGTTGTTCGAGCAGGACGATCGACGCGAGGGTCAGCGAGAGAAGTTGCGTGACGCGGAAGCCGTACGTGAGCGCGCTCCACGAGGAGATCACGCCGAGGAGTCCGCCGATGAGCATGGTCCACGCGGTGAAGTACGCGTGCTTGCGATAGTCGAAGTTGTACAGCTGCGCGAGGCGATTCTGTTCCGGGATCGTGAGCAGCGTGAGGAGCGGCGCGCGCATCGTGATGCGGTCCTGAATGTCGACGTCGTACGGCACTTCGACGGATGAGGGATCGAAGGTCTCGACGGACTCGCGCACGGCTTCGCGCGGGTGAAGCAGGACGTAGACGATGCTGCCGAGAATCGAGCCGATGCCGCGGTTCTGCGACATCGCGACGAAGAAGCGCAGGATGGACTCGGTGAGCCAGAGCGTCGCGATGTAGGTGAGCCAGAACGGCGGCGCGGATCCGCCTTTCGTCAGCAACGCGTCGACGGTCAGGTACAGGCAACTGCCAAACAACAACAGCGACGGCAGCAGCGACAGAAGGGTCATGCGGAACGGCGAGAGTCCGAGATCGTTGGCGATGCGTTCCTGCGCGTGCACCGGGAGGTTGCCGAGGACGATGCCGGCGAGGCGGCCGAGAATGCTGTTGCGGCGTTGCTTTCGCGCGGTTTGATGATCGGCGAGGAGTCGCGCCTCGCTATCGGCGCTGTACTCCATGAAGACGCGAATCGTGTGCGCGTCGTTCCACGGCTCGAGAACGTAGCGCACGCCGCCGGACGGGATCACGTCCGCATCGATGACTTCGAAGTAGCGGTCCTCCCACAACACCGCGGTGCCGGGGAACTCGGCGTGCGTGCCTTCCTTCGCACGGCGCGCCTTCCACCCTTTCGGCAATCGTGATTGCAGGATGACCCGCTCTCCCGCCATCCGGAAGCGATCGGAGCCATGCACGAGCATGGCGGGAGTTTAGCGAGTCAGCTCGCTTTCTGCGCGTCCACGCAGGCGCTGACGCAGTCGATGAGCTCGCGGATGTCGAAGGGTTTCGGCATGAGCGAGAAGGGCGCGCCGCGCATGCGCTCGCGGATGACGGCCGGCGACGCCGCGCTGGTGACGATGATCTTGCGCAGGCGGTCGGGATCGTTCGCGGCGATGGTTTCGATGAAGGTGAAGCCGTCGAGGTTCGGCATCATGAGATCGAGGACGATGACGGAGTAGTCGTTGAGGCCGAGCTTGAACACGGCCTCGAGTCCGTCGGACGCGGTCTCGACGTCATAGCCGTTGCGTTTCAACACCATCGACACGAGACGGCGAATGGCCGCATCGTCCTCGACGACGAGAACTTGAATCGTTGAATTGTCGGTCACACTCGTACCCGCTTCGTGTCGCGAGCAAGAGTCGGGCCTTACTTCGGCGGGAAGATGTCGTGAATCGCCTTCGCGCGGAACGCGAAGATGGATTCGAGCTGGCTGCGCACGAGTGGCGTACCGAAGAGGCGGCCGAGGAATCCGAAAGGAAGTTCGTATTCGACGCGATCGTGCATCTCGACGCGGCCATCGACTTCACGAAAGGTGTGGGTGTGCAGCCAGTAGCGATACGGGCCGCTCTCCTGCAAATCAGCGAACGCGTCGCCATCGCGCCACAACGCGATGCGCGTCGTCCATCGCAACGGGATGCCGAAGACGCGCATCGAATACTGGATGTTGTCGCCTTCGCGCAGTCGCCGATTCGGTCCGCGCAGGATGCGGAATCGCATCTGCGGTGGGGTGATGCGGCCCAGATTTTCCGGCAACGAGAAGAAGTCGAAGACGTCCGCGATGGGGGCGTCGATGAAGGTGGTGCGTTCGAGGACTCCGCGCCGGCTCACGCGCGGCTCTTCTTCACCACCGGCACGAGGTCGTTGAGGATCCAGAGTGGTCCGACGAGAAGGTGCTGGAAGTTGCGGAAGAAGGCCGGATTTTTGTGTTCATAAACTTTGTGGCCGATGAACTGAAAGATCCATCCGAGGACGAACAGCGCAACGTTGATCCAAAACGGAATGGCCGCGCCGACAAAGTAAAAGAGGATGGACACGGCAATCATCGGCAACGCGAGTCGCCACTCGACGACGAAGTAGTAAGCGGATGCCGCGGCGATGAGGATCATGGCGAGGTCGTAGTTGACGCCGCCGAGGATGCCGAGCTTGACCTGGGTGAGCATGCCGATGAGGGTGAGCATGATCATCGGGATGCCGAGTCGATGGAAGGCTTTGTTGCCCGGCGTCTGGTGATACGACGCGTAGTCGGCGAACAGTGCTTCGATTGTCTGCATGGTTCGTATTGTAAGACCGGCCGGCACGGCCGGCCGCGCTTGTTGCTCCGCTGACCGCGCGGTTATGCACGAAGGCGTACGCGCATCTGCATTCCACCTCGAGGACGCAGGGTAATCAGAGCCACAGGTTCCACAGGACCGCGCGCTTCGAAGCGCCAACGCTGCGCGAGAGTCGCGAGCAGCAGCACGCCCTCCATCCACGCGAAACTCTCGCCGATGCACACGCGCGAGCCGCCGCCGAACGGAAAGTACGCGAACTTGGGACGCGCCGACTTCGCGTCGGCGGTGAAACGGTACGGGTCGAAGCGATCGGGATCGGGCCAGAAGCGCGCGTCGCGATGCGTGACGGATTGCGACACCAACACGAGCCCGCGCTTCGGCACGTGCCACTCCCCGATCTGCACGTCCTCGAGCGCGTAGCGTCCAATCCCCCACGCGGGCGGAAACAGACGCATCGACTCCGCGAGCACCATCTCCGTGTACGGCAAGCGCGGGTAATCCGCGGGCGTCGGCGTGCGGCCGGCGAGCACCGTGTCGAGCTCGTGGTGCAACGCGCGTTCGACTTCGGGATTGCGCGCGAGCAGGTGCCATGTCCATGCGAGCGCGTTCGCCGTCGTCTCGTGTCCGGCGAGGAAGATCGTGATCACCTCGTCGCGCAGTTGCAGATCGCTCATCCCCGAGCCGTCGCCTTCCGTGTCCGTCGCGAGCAGCAGCATCGACAGCAGATCGCCACGATCGCGCTCCGACTTGCGGCGTTCCGCGATGAGACCGTAGATCGTTTGATCGAGTCGCGCGAGTGCGCGGCGGAAACGCTTCACGCGCGGCAGTGGCAGCTTGATCAGAAAGTCCGACAGCGGATGCACGAGCAGCGGGAACATCAGCATCAGCTCCGTCAGCGCCGCGCCGATCTCGTCCGCCTCGTCGTCGACATTCGCGCCGAACAGCGTCTTCGCGACGACGGCCAGCGTGAGTCGCATCATCTCGTGTGCGACGTCGAGCTCCTGACCCTCACGCCAGCGATCGCGCGCGAGCAGCGCCTGCTCGACCATGATCTCGCCGTAGTGCTGGATGCGCTCGCGATGAAATGCCGGTTGCGCGAGTCGCCGCTGGCGTTTGTGCAGCTCGCCTTCGCTGGTGAGCAGCCCTTCGCCGAGGACGACCTTCGTGCGTTGAAGGGCAAGGCCTTTCATGAAGGAGGCGTTCTTCGTCACCAGCACTTCGCGGACGAGCTCGGGATGCGCGAAGAAGAAGATCGGCTGCGGGCCGACCTTGAACGTCGACGCGTCGCCGTACTTCGCGGCGAGACCGGCGAGGAACGGGAGCGGGCGGTACTGCAGCGCGCGCAGGTGTGCGCCGGGGATGAAGTTGCGCGGGCCGGGTGGATGCATGAATGATGCGACCGTGCGTGACCTCTACGTTGTACGACTCGAAGAGCGCCGGCAGTCTACCGCGCGACTCCGCGCGCGCGAGCGGACGATCTCCCTCGTGCGACTCGCCCTCATCGCCGTGACGATCGGCGTCGCGTTCTGGAAGCTCGTCGCGGCGCTGGTTCCGCTCGTCGCGTTCATCGTGCTCGTCGTGATGCACGAGCGGATCATTCGGGCGCGGACGCGAGCCGAGAACGGCGCACGCTTCTACGAACGCGGTCTCGCACGCATCGACGAAACCTGGCCCGGCCTCGGCGACTCCGGCACTGAATTCGCCGACGAACATCATCCCTACGCCGGCGACTTCGATCTCTTCGGACGTGGCTCACTCTTCGAGCTCCTCTCCGTCGCGGTCACGCCCGCGGGACGGCGGCGTCTCGCGCAGTGGCTGAAAGAACCGCCGCGCGATGCGAGCGAAACGCGCGCGCGTCAGGCGGCGACGCTCGAGTTGCGCGAGAACTTCGAGCTGCGCGAAGACCTGTCCGTCGAAGCGGCGGAGGTCGTGCGCGAAGTCGAGAGCGCGAAGCTCGACGCGTGGGCGGCGATGCCCGCGGTCACGCTCGGCGCATTCGAGCGCGTCGCGGCGATCGTGTTGCCGGCGATCACCGTGCTGCTCGTGTTGCTCACGCTGCCGTCGTGGATCGCGCGGCTCGTCGATTGGACACACCCCGAGGCGCGGTTGGGGGTTCTGGCGGACATCCCGTCGTGGCCTTTGCTCGTGACGATCGTGCTGACCACGCTGCTCGCGAAACGATTGCATCCGCGCATCGAGCCCGTCGTGATGGCCGTCGAGCGCGCGGAGCCTGCGCTGGCGTTGCTCGCGGGCGTGCTCGCGCGCATCGAGCGCGAACAGTTCACATCGCCGCGACTCACGGCGCTGCACGCGCGACTGCGCGGCGCGGAGTTACCGGCGTCGCAGGAGATCGAGAAGCTGCGCAAACTCGTCGGACTCCTCGACGCGCGGCGCAATCAGTTCTTCGCGCCGTTCGCGTTTCTGCTTCTGTGGGTGCCGCACGTCGCGATCGCCATCGAGCGGTGGCGCGTGCGTAGCGGCGCGCGCGTCGGTGACTGGATCGAAGCGGTCGGCGAGATCGAGGCGCTGGCGTCGTTCGCGTCCTTCGCGTTCGAGCATCCGACCTTCACGATGCCCGAGATTCTCGACGGAGCCCCACGCCTCGAAGCCCAATCCCTCGGCCACCCGCTGATCCCCTCCGATCGCCGCATCACCAACGACATCGCACTCGGCGACGCGCCGCAGCTCCTCGTCGTCAGCGGCTCGAACATGTCGGGCAAGAGCACGATGATGCGCAGCGTCGGCATCGCCGCGGTCCTCGCGATGAGCGGCGCGCCGGTCTGCGCGCGAACGATGCGCATCTCGATGACCGCGATCGGCGCGTCGATCCGCATCGCGGATTCGTTGCAGGAAAACGCATCGCGCTTCTACGCCGAGATCCTGCGCATCCGCCAGGTCCTCGACCTTTCGAAAAACGGCCCGCTGCTCTTTCTGTTGGATGAAGTGCTCGCCGGCACGAACTCGCATGACCGGCGCATCGGTGCGGAGGCGATCGTGCGTGGACTCGTCGAGCGTGGCGCGATCGGGCTCGTCTCGACGCACGACCTCGCGCTCGCGCAGATCGCGGACTCGCTCGCGCCGCGCGCGGCGAACGTGCACTTCGAGGATCACATCGAAGACGGCAAAGTCGTCTTCGACTATCGGATGCGCCCGGGCGTCGTCACGAAGAGCAACGCGCTGGAGTTGATGCGCAGCGTCGGGATCGAGGTCTGACGGCTACTCGTCCTGACGCCGCAGCGCTTCCTCGACGTCACTGACTTCGCCTTCGGCTTTCGACGGCGTGTGTCCGGGATTCGGATCGGACTGCGGTGCGGGCGTGTTGCGGCCTCGCTGCGACTGGCGGGACTCGGAGTTGCGGGCGTTCGTGGTTTCGGTGCGTTCGACGCGGGACATGAAAAGGGCCTCCGGTTCGGAGGCCCTGCAAACACGACGCCTTTGACGCGCGCTACTGGAGCGCGGTGAGCACGAGCGCCGTGGTGACGGCGCCGTTGGCGTCCAGCGCGTCCTGCTTCACGACGATGTTGTGCTCCATCGAGACCCAGGTGATCGCGGTCTGGACGTTGCCGTCCTGCACCATCACGCCGCGATACTTCACGGTCTGGAACGAGCCCGCGGGCACGACCACCGTCTCGCCGACGGCCAGCACTTCGCCCGTCCCCGCGACCGTGACCTTGATGGTGTTCGTCGGCGGCGCGATGGGCGACTTCACGGTCACCGTCTCCGTCGTCGCAGGGATCGACCACGTGTTGCCGACGCACCAACCCGCTGACGGTCCGGCGATGAGCGACGGGACGAAGTCGACGTCCGTCTCGATGGTGAGACTGCCGAGGATCGGGACGGAGGTGGTGGCTTTGACGTTGATGTGCTTGAGACCGCGCAGGTTGCCGACCACTTCGCCGTCGAGAATCGTGTCGACGTCGGTCGTGGTGCCGGCCGCCATCACGCGCTGTTTCGTGACGGTGCGCGTGGGCGTGTCGGAGATGTAGGTGACGGTGAACGTGCTGGCCGGCACGGTCGAATAGGACGCGATGAGGCCCGTGCGCACCAGGCCGAACGTGTGGCACTGGCCGGACGGAGGCGGCGCGGACGGCGCGCGCACGGCGCGGCGCTTCTGCGCTTCCGCGGAAACGGTCATGAGCGTGGCAAAAATGACGATCGGGACGATGAGACGACGGGACATGGACGGACTCTCCTCTGCTTCTACATCGCGCAAAGCAGAGGAAAATCGCCTCACGACCTCTTGAATGATTTCGTCGTCAGCGTCGCCTGCGCCCCTCCGAACGGGTTCTCGATGCGCGTCATGAAGCGATAGTCGCCGGGCGGCAGATCGGTCGGCAGCCGCTTCTCGAACGTCGCATCCGCTCCGGGATTGAGCGCGAGCATCTGCTGGGTGCAAACCTCGTCCGTGGCGACGCTCTCCCAGTTCGCGCCAGTGTCGCGCTGCAGCTCGCTCGAGCAGAGGTTGTAGCCGATCGCCGACGTCTCGCCGTTGTCGAGCGAAAGCCGCACGAGCCCATCGGACACTTCCTCGACTCCGAACCGCACCGGATTTTGCGGCGCCGTGCTCGTCACTGGCGGCGTCGTCGCAGTCGGAGCCAGCGCCGCCGTGGTGGCATCCGTCGTCGTGATCTGCGTCGTCGACGCAACCTCCGTAGTCGACGACGTCATCGCCGTCGTCCCGCTTTCCGTGACGGCATCAGCCGGCGGCTCAGCCGGCGCGCAAGCGACGAGAAGGAGCACGAGAAGGAGGAGGCGGTTCATGGGTTTGAAGCTTACAGGGTTGGCGGTTGGCAGTTGGCGGTTGGCGGTTGGCAGTTGGCAGTTGGCAGTTGGCAGTTGGCGGTTGGCAGTTGGCGGTTCGGAGGCTGGAAAGGTGTCGGTTGGCAGGAACGCGAAAGACCCCGGCGCTCTCTCTCCCGCCAACCGCCAACCGCCAACCGCCAACCACCCGAAATACCTCTTGACTCAGACCGGTTCATGCATAAGTATTCGTGATGATGAATTTTTATTCACCCGGTGGCGATGTGATGCGGAGACGCGAGGAGATCCTTCGGATCGTCCGCGAGACGCCCGTCCACTCTCAGGACGAGCTGCTCAACGCGCTGCGTACACACGGCTTCAGCGTCACGCAGCCGACGCTGTCGCGCGATCTCCGCGAGCTCGGACTCGTGAAGACGCCGCTGGGATATGTGTCGCCGGACGCAATTGCCCCGGTCGCTACATTCACGCCGAGGGAGCATCGCTTCGAGCAGCTCGTACGGGATTCGGTGATTTCGGCGGAAGCCGCGATCAACCTCGTCGTGATCAAGACTCCGGTCGCAGCAGCCCAGCCTCTCGCGAGCGCCATTGATGCCACGCGCATCGATGACGCCCTCGGGACGATTGGCGGCGACGACACCATCTTCATCGCCTTCCGCACTCCCGACGCAGCCGCCGCCTTCGCGCGGCGCATTCACGAGATCGCCGGCCTCAGGCAATCGACTGAGCCGCAGTCTCGACGTACTCGCGCATAAGCGCGGCGTCGATTTTTTTCGGAGCCACGACCATGACCAACATTGAATACGCCACGCGTGTCGCCACAGAGAATCCGGCAAATTCGCCGAAAGTCACGACCGTAGCCATCGCCGGTGCGACGGGCTACGCCGGCGCGGAGCTCGTCCGGATTCTCGAACGCCATCCGCACGCGAAGATCGTCGGTTCGTACTCGAGCGAGTCTTTCTCGATCGAGAAGCTCTTCGACGTGAAGCCCGCCGTCGTCTTCCTCGCGACGCCGAACGAAGTCTCGGCCGAAGTCACGCCGCTGATCCTCGACGCGGGCATGAAGGTCATCGACCTCTCCGGCGCGTTCCGCCTCGGCGAGCCGACGCTGTATCCGTCGTGGTACGGCTTCGCGCACGAGCGCCCGGAGCTCCTCGGCGAAGCGATCTACGGACTGCCGGAGTGGTGCAACGGTGAGCTCAGGAAGGCACGCCTCGTCGCGAACCCGGGCTGCTACCCGACGTCCGTTTTGCTCGCGCTGCGGCCGCTCACGTATCTCATCGATCGCACCCAGCCGGTCATCGTCGACTCGAAGAGCGGCGTGTCTGGCGCGGGCAAGAAGGCCGACGTGGCGTTCTCGTTCGCGGAACTGTCGGGCAACTTCAAGGCGTACGGCGTCGGCCATCATCGCCACGAGCCGGAGATCCGCCAGGGACTGCACCTCGGCGAGCGCACGACGCTCGTCTTCGTGCCGCACCTCCTCCCGACCGTGCGCGGCATCTACTCGACCATGCACGTCGGCTTTACGACTCCTGTCACTGAAGACGAAGTCACCAAGCTCTACTCCGATGCGTACGCGGACAAGCCGTTCGTGCGCGTGCTGAAGGCCGGAAAAGTTCCGGAGCTGAAGGACGTCGTGAACACGCCGTACGCGGAGATCGGATTCACGCTGCTGCAGGGCGGCCGCCGCGCCGTCATCGTCAGCGTCATCGACAACCTGCTCAAGGGGGCGTCCTCGCAGGCCGTGCAGAACTTCAACCGGATGTGCGGCTACGCCGAGACGGAGGGACTCCTGTGACGAATCGGTTGTCGGTTGGCGGTTGGCGGTTGGCGGTTGTGAAATTGGGCGGTTCTCTGCTCGACGACTCCGCACGCCGGTCCGCGGCACTCGCGAAGATTGCCGAGCGCTGGAACGCGGGCGACGAGATCGTCCTCGTGCACGGCGGCGGAAAGCACATCGATGCAGCTCTGCATCGTGCGGGCCTTGCCAAGCGCACGCACGCGGGCTTGCGCATCACCGATGACGCGACGCTCGACATCGTCGTTTCCGTCCTCGCCGGACAGGTGAACAAGATGCTCGTCTCCGAGCTCGCGGCGCTTGGCGTGCGCGCGGCCGGACTGTCGGGATGCGACGGCGGCACGCTGCTCGCCGAACAGCATCCGCCGATCGATGGCGTCGAGCTCGGGCACGTCGGCCGTGTCACGCGCGCGAATCCCGGACTGATGCGCGCGATGCTCACGCAGGGCGTGATGCCCGTTCTCTCATCCGTCGGCGCGAGCGCAACAGGTGCATTGTTCAACATCAACGCGGACACCGCGGCCGCTGCAGTTGCGTCCGCGCTGCGCGCACCCGAGCTTCGCTTCTTCACAGACGTCGAAGGTCTGCTCGACGCGAGCGGCAATGTCGTTCCGCATCTCGATACGAACGGCCTCGAAGCGATGCTCACCAGTCCCGCCGTGAGTGGCGGGATGAAACCGAAACTCCAGGCAGCGCTCACCGCGCTGAAGAGCGGCGTCGCCGAAATCACCATCGGTCTCCCGCCAACCGCCAACCGCCAACCGCCAACCAACGGAGGTACCACCCTTGTTGCTGCATGACGAATCGCCGCTTGCGGTCGAAGAGCGCGAGAGCGCGTTCATCGTGAAGACCTACGCCCGGACGAAGTTTCATCCGCGCGACGGCAAAGGTGCGCGCCTGTTCGACGCGGACGGGAAGGCCTACTGGGACCTCCTCGGCGGCATCGCCGTGAACGTCCTCGGGCACAAGCACCCGCGCCTTCAGCAGACGTTG
>DASVNL010000231.1:0-11047 GCA_036383875.1 Thermoanaerobaculia bacterium | reverse complement strand
TGTCCTCCTTCGAAGTACCTATCCGCACGCCGGATTCTAGCACCGGGGGCGGTTGGCGGTTGGCAGTTGACGGTTGGCGGGGGGGCCGCCACCCGACCACGGCTGAGAATGCGGTTTTTTGGCCAACTGCGCAGGCCAACCAGCCGCCGGTTCCCCCGACAACCGACAACCAACAGCGCGCCGCAGGCGCGCGAACCGACAACCACCAACTACAATCCCGCCCCATGTCGCGTACCGCCGCGATCGCCGTCGCGATCGTTCTCCTCACCGTCCTTCTCTCGCCCATCCAGCGCGAGCTCTACGTCGGGGATGAGACGAAGTACAGCCAGGTCGTGCGCGAGATGCGCGCGGGGTCGTTCTTCCTGCCGACGCTCGAAGGGTCGCCGTTCACGCACAAGCCGCCTCTGCATTTCTGGATGGTGGACCTGATGACGTACGTCTTCGGGGTCTACTCGCTCTGGCCGTATGTCCTTCCTTCGCTGATCGCGTTCGCGCTGCTGCTCTACTTCATGAATCGCATCGGCGGTCCGGTCGCCGCATTCGTGACGGGTACATCGCTGATGCTGTGGGGCTCCGCGCAAACTGCCCGCATGGATGTCGCCTTCGCCGGGCTCATCGCACTCGGCGCCTGGTGCATCTACAAGCAGCGCTACGTCGCGGCGGGATTCGCGGCCGGCCTCGCGTTTCTCGTCAAAGGTCCGATGGCGCCCGTGATCATCCTCGCGCTGTACGTGTTCGAGTCGATCCGACTCAAACGCAAGCCGCGCGGTCGCGACGCGCTGATGCTCCTGCCGATGCTGCTCATGCCGTTGCTGTGGCTCGTGCCCGCGGTGATGATCGGCGGCGAGGCGTTCTGGCGCGAGATCTTCTACAAGCAAACGGTCGGACGCGCGGTCGGCGCTTGGGTGCACAAATCGCCGCCGTGGTTCTACCTCGTGCGCGCGCCGTTCACGTTCATGCCGTGGTTTTTCATCGCGGTCGCGGCTGTGATCGCGGCGTACAAGCGGAATGACGACCGCGCGAAATTCGCGGTGTCGTATCTCCTCGCCGTGCTCGTGCCGTACACGCTGATGTCGTCGAAGCTCGACGTTTACATGATCGCGCTGCTGCCCGCGGTCGGCTTGCTGGTCGCGCGACTCGCGGACGCCGAAGATCGCTGGTCGACGCTCGCGCGACGTTTGAACCTCGTGATGCTCGCACTCTTCGCGATCATCGGCATCGCGGGACTGGTCGTGCAGCCGTCGCAGATCAAGGGTGAGGATGCGATGTTCGTCGCGCGCACGGACGTCCGCGCGTTGTTCGCGATCCTCCTTCTCTCATCGATCATCGCGATCATCGTGTCGCTGCGCGGACGTCTCACGTCTGCGATCGTCGCGACCGGCTTCGTCGCGGTCGCCGCGTTGTCGTACGCCGCGATCGTTCTCGTGCCGCTCGCGAACGAGCTCGCGTCGACGCGTCCGCTCGTACGCACGCTCGAGGACTTTCGCGACGTCCCTCCGCAGCAGATCGCGCTGCACGTCGCGCCGCATCTCTGGATCCGCGGGATGAACCCCGCACTCTGGAGTGCGCAACACGTCGATGCGGAATCGCTGCGCGCGCTGCCGGAACGTCCGCGCCTGATCGTCACGCGTCGCAAGGACGCGGAGAAGATCGCGGACTCGCTGCGCGGCTATCGCAAGGTCGCGGAGTTGCGGATGATCGGGAAATGGTTCGACGTGTATGAGCGCTGAGCGTGAGCTGATGCGCAAGCGCCGCCTCGCCGCGGCCGCGTTCATCGTGCTGCTCGTGCTGTCGGTTTTCTGGCCGTCACCGGTCGTGTCGTTCAACCGCCTCTGGCTGAACCAATCGATCGACGTCGACGATCTCTCCTTCCTCGGCCGCGAAGCGCCGCAATGGGACGTCGTCTTCTGGTTTTTCGCGGGCGTGCTGCTGATCGCGATCGTGCACAGCGCGGAGCGCGACGCGAATCCGCGCGAGCCGCTCGCACAGCTTCGTGCGCTGCGATTCGAACGCGCACTCTGGCGCGATGCGCTCATCGGACTGCTCGCCGGAATCGCATGCACCGCGATCGCGTACTTCGCGCTCGATTCGCTCGTGCTCGCGTGGGCGGAGCGCATTCAGTCGGAGACCACCGAGGATGTGATTCGTTTGCTCAATCGCCTGGGCGGCGGGATGAATCCGGTGATGGTCGTCGCGTTTTTTCTCATCGCCGGAGTCGCGTACCTCGAGCGTCGCTGGGTGTCGTACGCGATCGCGATGGCCATCGCGGGACTTGGCGCCGGCATCGTCGCGCAGATCATCAAACACCTCGTCGGCCGCGCCCGCCCCGAGCTCTGGCTCGGCCCGAGCCACTACGCCCCCGGATCCTCGACGTCGTTTCCGAGCGGCCACACCGTCGGCGCATTCGCGCTGGCGGGCGTGCTCGTCTTCGGTTCGCGCAGTTGGACGCTGCGCATCATCGCCTTCGCGCTCGCGGCGGGTGTCGGCCTCTCACGCATCCTCGCGTTCCGCCACTGGACGTCCGACGTCACGGCGAGTGCAGTCGTCGGCCTCGTGACGGCCTGGATCGTCACGCGCGTATCATTGCCGCGTGGCGAAAGTGCTGAAACGACACGCGACGTATGAGGATCTGTTGCGAGTTCCTCCGGAGCTCGTTGCCGAGATCGTTGACGGCGAGTTGGTGACGTCGCCACGTCCGGCCACCCCGCACGCGAGAACTGCCGGTGCCATCTACAGACGCATCGGGGATGCCTTCGATGATGGAGACGGTGGGCCAGGCGGATGGTGGATTCTGTCCGAGCCCGAGATCCATCTGCGCTCCGACGTGCTCGTTCCGGACATCGCTGGCTGGCGTCACTCCACGTTGCCGGTGATGCCATCGGCCGCCGCACTCACCATCGTTCCTGACTGGATCTGTGAAGTGCTCTCTCCGTCGAACGAGATTTACGATCGCCGCAAGAAGATGCCGACCTATGCACGCCATGGCGTGCAGTGGGCATGGGTCGTCGATCCGATCGAGCGGCTCATCGAGGTCTCGCGACTCACGGAAGGTTTCTGGCTCAACGTCGGCACGTACGCCGGCGATGAGACCGCACGGATGGAACCGTTCGAGGCCATCGAGATCCCACTGTCACGTCTTTGGCTCACCGTCCCGCCCGCTCCGTGACCGGGCTCACAAAAGTTCCGGCGATCCGTCCCTACACTGCGCGCGCAACCTGAGAGGGGTATGCCCATGCAGCGATTGTCTCTGATCAACTACGACGTTCTGCGCGAGCTGTGCGACCACTGCCGCAAAGAACGATTTCACTTCGTCCCACTCGGCGCCGAACCGGCGACGGGACCATGCCGCAACTGCGGCGAGGAATCGAAGCTCGCCGACGTGAGCGACACCGCCGTCTGGCGTCTCATCACGCATGCGAACGGCGACGTCGTCGTCGTGCCGATGATCACGCCGCGCAGCGCGTAGCCGCATCGCCTCCGGTCCGCCCATCCTTCCCGCACGCTTTCCGGAGTGGCTGACTTGCGTTACTCTTCGCGGTCAGCAATCCCCAGGGGCTAAGGAGAGAGAGCCATGGGCGAGGACATCCGCGTCGAGAAGACTCCGGTCATTGGCGACACGCACTCAGGGCAAGTGTTCGATGTCGCAGGCAAAGATCCGGTCCGATGGATCCGCGTGTGTTGGGACGACAACGCGGTGAAGGGCATCGCGTTCAAGTTTCACGGCGCGGCCGACGACGAACAGCACACGTTCGGCGACTGGAACGAAACGCTGCAGACTTCATCGCTGCAGATCAGCGCACACGATCCGCTGCGATCCTTCAGCGCATCGACGACGGGCACCGGCACTGAAAGCGTCTGCGGCATCAAACTGCAAACCCAGGCGATGCACGCGCAGGGCGATGCGTGGACGATCGGCAATCTCACCGAAGCGCCTTCGTGTCTCCAGGTCGCCGGACGATCGCTGATGGGTTTCTTTGGCTACGTCGGTGCCGACAACTGCATCACCGGCATCGGCCTCTGGGTCACGCCGGGAAAGACGTGACTAGCGGAAGTAGCCAAGCACGTCGATGATGAAGTGGACCGCGGGTCCACCGTTCTTTACCGTGACGCGCGCGTTGCTGCTCAGCGCGATCGTCGCGTTGTTCGCGCGCGTGCGGCCGGTGCGGTAACTGAGCACACTCGTTCCCGGCCACGGCAGATCGCTCGGATAAAACGACAGCCACCCGCTGTTCGACGGCGTGACGGTCGTGATCGTGACGGCGAGCGCCTTTGCATCCGATGAGATCCCACACGTTCCTGCCAGTGAGATCTCGCGCGTTGCGTTTGTGCCGAGGATCGTGCCATTGCGCGTGTCGAGCGCGCGGCAGGGCGTGACCAGATAGAGCAACGATGCGCCCGCCGGACGATTGAGGATCGGGACCGTCACGGTCGATCCGCTGCCGCATGCGCCAGCGGTGTATGCCACACGCAGCGTCACCTCGCCGCTCGCACCGGAGGTGTAGCGAATGCGCGACGTGCCTTGTCCCTCGACGATCGTGCCGTTCGTGATCGTCCACTCGATGGGTGCATAGGTGAAACGCGCTTCCGCGTAGCCGGTGCTGTTCGGATGGATGCCACTGCCCGCACGCGCATTGAGATCGATCGGCGGCAGGATCATCTTCGTGAAGCTGGTGCTCGATGGAAAATAGTTCGCGTCGCCTGGGAATTCGACCGTGATCGTGTGCGTGCCCGCGGTCAGCCCGCCCACGACGTAGTTGTACGGGAGTGGTTTCGCGGGGTCGCGACGGGCAGGAAGGATCGTCTCACCCACGCGAAAGATGAGCTCCCCCTGCGGGCCGATGATTTCTGATGCTCTCGTCGCGGAGAGTGGCACATAGAGAAACAGTTCCTGGCCGCAATAGGGGAACTCAGGAAACACTGATTCAACGGAGAGGGCCGTCGTTGCCTTCACGACCGTCTGCTGCACCGTGGCCGTTGCCGGAGCGTAGCGATCGTCGCCGGTGTACGTCGCAGAGATCGTCGCGCTACCGCTCGACGCGGCGATATCGGCGGCGACGAGGAAATTCGCATGCGACAGCAACGCCACAGGAACACCGTTCCTCGCGAACAGCACTTTGCCGGGCAATGGCTCAGACGCGGTGAGCGCTGCGGTGTAGGCAACGGTCTCACCATGCTGCGGGGAGGTCTTCGCCGGTGTGAGGGTGATGCCCGGCGTGAGTGGCGCGTCCGGTCCGAGGTTCGTGCGCACGATCGAGATCGAGCCCGCGCCGGTGGTGAGTGCGGCGTCGTCGGTGCCGTTGCCATCGAAGTCCGCGGCGCCGAATGTCGACCATCCGGAGACCATCACATTGGCGAAGGAGCGGAATCTGCCGTCACCATTGCCGAGGTAGAAGTTCGGACCGTCGACGAAGTCGAGATGACCGTCGTTATCGAAGTCCCCGGTGTGAACGAGGTCGTACCCGGATATCTGCAATAGGGTGTTCGCGATGCGCGGCTCGATGCTGAAGTCGATCGCGTTCGGAGCGAACGTGCCATCGCCGTTTCCGAAGCGGACGCGCGTACCTGAGTAGAGGATCAGCAGCATGTCGAGATGACCGTCGCCGTTCATGTCGGCGAGATCGCCGACGCCGGGATACTCGCCGTCGGGAAAGCCCATCGTCGAGAACGTGCCGTCGCCATGATTGAAGCCGAGCACTGTGTTAAGTGCTGGATGTCCGAGGACATCGAGGTGACCATCGCCGTTGACGTCGCCGATCGCGTGGATTGGGAACGCGACGGTCGTCGGATTGCCGAATGTGCCGGTGTTCGTGCCACGAAGCACGGTCGAGGTCTCGTAGTGCGTGAGGACGAGATCGAGCGCACCGTCTCCATTCATATCAGCGATGTGCGGATAGCCGTTCGTGTTGACCGAAATGATCAGCGGCAGGTCGAGCGTGCCATCGCCGTTTCCGAGGAACGTCTGCACACCCGGCGATGTGATGGCTACGATGTCCTGATTGCCGTCGTTGTTCACGTCGCCGGCAACGAGTCTCATTCGCGCATCGGAATCGGTCTCGATGCGGAAGGGAGCCTGGAGGGCGCCGGTGCCGTCGTGCGCGTTGAGCATCACTGCGATTTCGACGTTGGCGTGCAGCTCCGGAGTGACGGTAGAGACGATGTCGGGAGAGCCGTCATTGTTCATGTCCGCAATGACGGACAGGCGAGCGGCGTTGCCGTCGTCCCACCACGGCGTGCTGCCTTGCGGCAGATAGCTGCGATACGTGTCGAATGTGCCGGCGGGCATGCCGGCGAGAAACTGAAGATGGTTGTTCGTAATGCTGAACAGAACGACGTCGAGGTTCGTGTCGCGGTTGAATTCTCCGATGCTGAGCGCCCAGACCGGGCCGGTGTGCCAAACCTGCTGTTCGTCGAACGTGCCGTCACCGTTGCCGGGAAATACGGCGAGGTTGCCTCGATCGGAACTGCCGACGAGGTCGAGATGCCCGTCTTTGTTCACGTCCGCGACAGTCACGATGAAGTGCGGGAGTCCGCCCAGTTCCGCCGCTCTCGTGAATGTGCCATTGCCCTGGCCGAGAAAGACGAGCAACACTCCGTTCATCAGACCCACGTTCGCGACGTTGACGAAATCGGGCGTGCCGTTCTCGTCGAAGTCGCCGATCGCAAAGCTGTTGTTGTAGACATCCGTTTCGCCGACGGTCGACATCGCGAACCCGCCGCTGCCGTTTCCGAGCGCGACGTACATCGTCCACTGACGGGATGCGAGCAGATCGAGCTTGCCGTCACCGTTCGCATCGAAGGCTTGAACTTTTGACACCTCATTCGAGAGCGCAGTCGTGACTGGCGCGCCGAAGCCGCCGCTCCCGTTGCCGGGATAAACGTTGATTGCGGAACCGGCCACGACGATGTCGACGTGACCGTCGCCGGTGAAGTCGCCAGTGGCAACGCCACCGTTCGCACCAGCGATCACCGCACCGCGCGTGAACGTTCCGTTGCCATTGCCGAGGTAGACGACTACCTGCGGCGGTGTCACGTTGGTGAGCACGACATCGAGATCATCGTCGCCGTTCAAATCGGCGAGGTGCGCACTAATGATGCCGGTCTCGCTGATCGGCGTGATCACCGGTGCGTCGAAGATTCCGGTGGCTCCGTTGATCAGTACCCGAATCGAATTTCCACGGATCGTGAGCACATCCTGCGCGGCATCGCCGCCGAAGTCGCCGACGTACGGCTCGTTGCCGAGTGTCGGCAGGCTGCGCGTGTTGCGCACCAGCGGCGGCGCAGCCAACATCGAAATCGTGAATGAGCAGAGCAGTGCCAGGAGGGAAATGCGCATGTCGGACCGGCGCGCATTCTCGCTGATCCAAATAAAAAAGGCGACCTGCTTGCGCAGGTCGCCCGGTCACATGAGTGGAAACTCTAGCCTTCCATCTCGGCGAAGTTCACGGACACGAGGCGCGAGCAGCCTGCCTCTTCCATCGTCACGCCGTACAGCACGTCCGCGGCTTCCATCGTGCGGCGCGAGTGCGTGATGACGATGAACTGCGTGTCGCGCGAGAAGTCGCGCACGAGGCGCACGAAGCGCTCCGTGTTGACTTCGTCGAGCGGCGCGTCGACCTCGTCGAGGATGCAGAATGGCGAGGGCTTGTACTTGAAGATCGCGAACAGCAGCGCGATCGCGGTGAGTGCGCGCTCGCCGCCGGACAGCAGCGCGATCGACTGATTCTTCTTGCCGGGCGGCTGCGCGACCAGCTCGATGCCGCTCTCGAGGACATCTTCTTCGTCGAGGAGCTGCATGCGCGCCGTGCCGCCGCCGAAGAGCGACGTGAAGATCTCGGTGAACGAGATGTTGACTGCGTTGAACGCCTCGCGGAACAGCTCGCGCGACGTGAGATTGATCTTGCGAATGGTCTGGCGCAGCGACTCGATCGACTGCACGAGGTCGTCGCGCTGCGTGCGCAGGAACGACTCGCGCGTCTCGAGCTCCTGATGCTCTTCGATCGCGAGCACGTTCACCGGCCCGATTTTCTCGAGCTGGTCGGCGAGCTTCGCGACGTCGGCTTCGAGCGTGTTGCGCGACTCTTCATCGCTCGGCGGCTCGACGTCTGCGAGCGCGTCGATGCCCGCGTGCAGGTCGAGTGAGATCTGTTCGCGCAGCAAGTCGAACGCGGACTTCGCACGATCGACGCGGCGCTCCGATTCGAACAACGCGTCCTTCGCGGCGTTCCACGCCTCGCGCGACGACGTCGCGCGCGACGAAAGCTCGCTGACCTTGACGTCGAAGTCCGCGACTTCCGCTTCGAGCGCGACCCGCATCTCGGACAGCTCGCTCAGCTTCGTGATCGAGATCTCGAGCTGACCGCGCGAGTTCTCGACGGCGACGTCGGTGTCCTGCTGGCGTCGCACGAGGTTCTCGATTTCCTGCTGCAACTGCGTGACGCGGGAGCCGAGGGAGACGACGATGCGCGAGAGATTCTCGTGCTCGCGGGCGTGGGCGTTGACGTTGCCCGACGCACTCTCGACGTCGACGCGCGCCTTCGATGCGACTTCGGTGATCTGCTCGAATCCGGCGCGCGAGTCGGCGAGCCGCTCTTCATGCGCGCGGATGGTTTCGTGCAGTTCCTGCTCGCGTGCCTGCAGCACGTCGACTTCGCCGATCGCCGCGTTCTTGCGCGCGATGAGCTGCGTTTTCTCTTCGACGTACAGCGTCTGCTCTTCCGACGCGACGGCGAGGTCTTTCTCGAAACGCGACAGCTCCGCGCCGGCGCGCTCGCGCGAATTCTTCTTCTCGCGCAGTTCCTGATCGGCCGTGCGCGCGCGTTCATCCGCGATGATGCGTGCGTCGTCCGCGGCGCGCAGTTCTTCTTCGAGCGACTGCAGTTCCGTCGCGATGCCACTGGCGCGCGATTCCTCGCTGCCCAGTAAAGCTTCGAGGTCGGCGATCTCGCGTTTGATCGAGAAGACGCCCGGCGTCGCGCCTTCGGTCTTGCCGCCGATGACGAGCGGACCGCGCACGATGTCGCCTTCGAGCGTGACGAAGGTCGCATTCGGGCGCTCCTGCGCACGATCGAACGCCTCGGGCAGCGACCCGACGATGTAGGCCTCGGGGATCGCATGACGCACGGCATCCGCGACTGCGCCTTCGCCGAGGACTGAGTGTGCGGCGTCGCCGCGACGCGAGCCTTCACCGCTCGGTTTGAAATCGAGCGCGATGAACGCGCCGCGACCTGCGCCGCGTTCGCGCAAACGGCGAATCGCTTCGTTCGCGGTTGCGCTCGAATCGACGACGACGGCCTTCGACACTTCGCGCAGCAGCGTATCGAGCGCCGCTTCGAAGCCCTGCGCCGCGCGCACGCCCTCGGCCGCGCTCATCGCGTTCGGGATCAGTTCCATGATCGCGCGGCGGACGTCTTCGTCCTGCGCTTCGAGCGACGCGAGCAGCGTGCGCAGCGAATCAACTTTGTACGTGGTCTGCGAGATCGTGTCGCGCGCCGATGCGAGCGACTCGCGCGTCGACTCGCGCTTCGCGGTGAGCTCGTCGCGACGCGCAATCGCGTCGCGCGCGGTCTGCTGCGCAACGACGAGCGCCTGCTCCGCGTCGCGCACGGACTGTTCCCACTCGTACATCGACGCGAGCGCGCCGTCGCGACTCTCGGCCGCTTTGCGCGCGCTCTCGGTGAGTTTCGTGAGGTAGAACTCGCACTTCTCGACCGCGATCTCGATCTGGTGCACCTGATTGCGCGCCTCGGAGATCTTGGCAATCGTGCGCATCAGCGTCTCGCGCGAATCGGCCAGCGCTTTCTCGTGCTGACGAACGGAGTCGCCCTTTTCCTGACGATCGCGTTCGACCTGATCGGCGATCTCGCGAACGCGATTGCGTTCCGCGCGCGCCACTTCCAGCTGCTGCGTTTTTTCGTCGAGCGCGGCCTGCTGCTCCGCGCCTTCCGCTTCGAGCGTCGAGATCTGGCCGCGCGCATTTTCGATGCGCTGCACGAGATCGCCGAGGTTCGTTTCGGATTGCTGCAGGAACGAGCGCAGACGTTCGACTTCACCGGACAGCAGCGCGATCTCTTCGCGCACCTTCGACGCGCGATGCGAGCGGTCGGTGTGCACGGTGCGCGTTTCGGCGAGCTCGGATTCGGACGTGCCGAGTTGCGCGGCAAGCTCGCTCTCGCGATTCTCCGCTTGGACGAGGGCCGCGTTCGCGGCTTCCTCCTCGATCTGCGCGAGCATGATTTTGCCTTTGTACAGCGCACGTTTCGCGCTGGAGAGCTGATCGGCGAGCTCTTTGTGACGTCGCGCCTTCGACGCCTGGCGCTTGAGTGAATTCAGGTTGCGCGTGACTTCGGAGAGTGTGTCGTCGATGCGCAGCAGGTTCTGCTGCGTCTCTTCGAGCTTCAGCTCCGCGGCGCGGCGCTTCGTTTTGTACTTCGTGATGCCGGCCGCTTCTTCGATGAGGCGGCGGCGATCCTGCGGCTTGTTGGACAGGATGAGGTCGATCTTGCCCTGCTCCATCACGGAGTAGTTGCGGATCCCCAGACCGGTGTCCATCAGGATGTCCGAGATGTCTTTCATCCGGACGCGCTTGCCGTTGAGGCGGAACTCGGACTGGCCGTCGCGGAAGACGCGGCGGTTGATGACGATCTTGCCGTCATCGGCCATCGGATGGTTGCTGTCGCCGTTGGCCGTGCCGAGAGTGAGCGTGACTTCGCCCATCGAAAGCGCGCGACGTCGCGCCGAGCCCTGGAAGATGACGTCTTCCATCGTCTCGCCGCGAATGTGGGAGGCGCGGTTCTCACCGAGCACCCAGATCAGCGCGTCGCAGATGTTCGATTTGCCGCATCCGTTCGGACCGACGACGGCCGTCATCGCGGCCGGGAAGGTGAGCTTTGCGGGGTCGTAAAACGACTTGAAGCCGTGAATATCGAGCTGAGTTAGACGAAACATTCTTCTGGAGGGACTCCCGATTCGGCGCGGATCGTAGCAGGGTCGCCGAGGAACTTCACGATTGACGGAAGGATGCGCAGCGGTTCCTGTGCAATCATCCGCG
>DASVNL010000230.1:0-1693 GCA_036383875.1 Thermoanaerobaculia bacterium | reverse complement strand
ATCATTCATTTGCAGAGACTCCTCGGATATACGGACACACGAGGATGTGCGTTACGAAACCAGTTTCTGAAAGATTTTTGGAATCGGTGCGGTGAAGACCATTCGTTTGCCCGTGGACGGATGATCGAAGCCGAGGAGTTTTGCGTGCAGGCCGAGGCGTCCGAGCGGATTCACGGTGCTGCCGTACATCCGGTCGCCGACGACGGGATGTCCCTCCTCGGACAGGTGTGTCCGGATCTGGTTCTTTCGCCCCGTCTCCAGCGTGATCTCGAGCATCGAGTACGTGCCGTTCGTCGCAATCGTCCGGTAGTGCGTCACTGCGTGCTTCGCGTCTTCGGGCACCGGGCCGCGCAGGTCGACGCTTTCCATGCGCAAGTCGCGACGCTCGCGCAGATGTGAGCGGATCGTGCCGCGCTCCTCGCGCATCTTCCCTTCGATCATCGCGATGTAGATGCGATCGACGTCGTGCTCCGCAAATTTGGCTTTGAGCGCTTCGCGCGCCTCGACGGTTTTCGCGAACACGAGCACGCCCGACGTTTCGCGATCGAGCCGATGCACGACTTGAATCCGATCGCCGCCCTTCTGGCGAAGGTAGTCGTTCAGATACGCCTGCGCCGTCGCCTCGCGTTCGCGCTCCGTCGCGACGGTGAGCAGCCCGTTCGCCTTGAACACGACGATCACGTCGTCGTCTTCGTGGAGCAGTGAGAGGTCCGGCGGCAACGCGATCTGAATCGTCTTCTGTCCGACTTCGATCACGTCGTCGACGTCGAGCTCACGGCGCGCGTTCTTCTCGACGTTGCGATTCACGCGCACGCGTTCGTTCTGCAGCATTTGCCGCAGAGTCGTGCGCGTCGAATCGGGATAGAGCGCGGCGAGTGCGTCGAGCAGCGACTGCGGCTTCGTGACCACGGACCTCATCGCCTCGCAAGATACAATCGACGGCCGGAGAACAGAATGGATTACACGGTCAGTGGCGATGTCATGCAGGCCCTTCAGATCACGCTGCGCAACGGCGAGGAAGTCTTCGCCGAGGCGGGATCGATGCTGTACATGGGCCCGGGAATCGAGCTCCAGGCGAAGATGCAGGGCGGCGTGATGAAGGGACTGATGCGCAAGTTCCTCGCGGGCGAGTCGATGTTCATGAGCGTCTTCCGCTGCAACTCGGCGCAGGGAAAGATGGCGCTCGCGAACCCGATCGCGGGCAAGATCTTCCCGGTCGAACTGCACGGCAACACGATCCTCGCAGAGCGCAACGCGTTCCTCTGCGGCATCGGCAACATCGATCTCTCGATCGCATTCACGAAGCGTTTCGGCGCGGGTTTGTTCGGCGGCGAAGGCTTCATCCTGCAGAAGCTCACCGGCCAGGGTCTCGTGTTCTTGCACGCGGGCGGCAACGTCCTCGAGTTCGATCTCGCGCCCGGCGAAACGATGCGCGTGGACACGGGCTGCATCGTCTCGATGGCGGACACGGTCAGCTACGACATTCAGTACGTCGGCGGATTCAAGAACGCGTTGTTCGGCGGCGAAGGTTTGTTTTACGCGGTGCTCACAGGACCCGGCAAGATCGTGCTGCAGACGTTGCCGTTCTCGCGATTCGCGAGTCGCGTGCTCGCGGCGGCAGGCGGAGGTCGCGGCGAGTCCCGCGGCATCGCCGGTCTCGGCGGCAACATCCTCGGCAACATCATCTCCGACT
>DASVNL010000229.1:0-8239 GCA_036383875.1 Thermoanaerobaculia bacterium | reverse complement strand
CGGGCGCAGTCCGGAGAGCGTGCAGATTTCCGCGGACACGACGTTCGGCGGCGGCGCGATGACGGGCGTCGTGTCGCCGACAGGCAATGATCCACGCGCGTTCTTCACCGCGGCGAGCATCACGGCGTTGAAGATCGGCGCCGCGCCGGTGACTCCGCTCGAACCGCGCAGCGGCGTGCGATCGAAGTTGCCGACCCACACGCCGACGGTGACGTCGTTCGTGTAGCCGATCGTCCAGTTGTCGCGATACGCCTGCGACGTCCCGGTTTTCACCGCGACGGGGAACGGGAAGTCGAGACTGCCGCCCGTGCCGAACGCGTACTCGCGCGCGTCGGGATCGGAAAGGATGTCGGTGATCCAGAACGCCGTGCGTGTGGAGAAGAGTTGGCGGTTGGCGGTTGGCGGTTGGCGGTGGATGAAGCTCGTTTGGATCGTCTTGCCGCCGCGCGCGAAGGCGGCGTAGGCGGTGATCAACTGCTCGAGTGTGACTTCGGCATCGCCGAGGGTTAATCCGAGTCCGTAGTAGTCGGCGGTTTTGTCGAGACCTTTGAAGCCCGCGTTGCGCAGGAAGCGCAGCAGCGATTCCGGTCCCAGCTGATGCAGCATCGCGACCGCGGGGACGTTCTGCGATCCCGCGAGCGCGCTGCGCACCCGCAACGGTCCGCGATAACGGCCGTCGTAGTTGCGCGGCGTGTAGACGATGCCGTCGCGCGATGTCGGAAAGTGCGATGGCTCGTCCATCAACACCGTCGCCGGGGAGCGTCCGCTTTCGAATGCGAGCGCGTACGTGAACGGCTTGAGCGTCGAGCCGGGCTGCCGCGCCGCGACGACGCCATCGATCGCGCCGCCGAAGTTCGCACCGAAGTAATCGCCCGATCCTTCCCACGCGAGCCACTCGCCGCTCGCGTTGTCGAGCACCGCGACGGCGACGCTGTGCGCGCCGTGCTTCAGCAAGTCGTCGCGCTGCGCGGAGATGATCCCCGCGACTTCGCGCTGCAGCTTCGCGTCGAGCGTCGTGCGGACCGTCGTTTCTTTCGGCTGCGATGCGAGCACGCGCTCGACGAAGTGCATCGCGACGACCGGCTGCGACGCAGGCGTGAAACGCAGCTCTTCTCTTTTCGCGCGCTCGTACTCATCGCGCGGCAGGGTCATCTTCGCGAGGATGAACTGCTGCCGCGCGCGCGCGGACTTCGGATTGTTCAGCGGATTGAACGCGCTCGGCCGTTGCGGCAGCGACGCGAGGAACGCGGCCTGTGACACAGTCAGGCTCTCGGGGACGACGCCAAAGTACGCGCGACTCGCACGCGCCGCGCCGGTGATGCGATTGCCGTACGGCGCGAGGTTCAGGTACAGCGCGAGGATCTCGTCCTTCGTGAATTTCCGTTCCAGTCGCAGCGCAAGTTTGGCCTCGGCGAACTTCTGCACCAACGACCGCGACTTCGATTGCAGCAACAACTTCGCGACCTGCTGTGTGATCGTCGAGCCGCCCTCGACGACGCGCATCGCACGGACGTTGCGCACGAACGCACGCGCAACCGCGCGCGGATCGACGCCGTAGTGCGAGTAGAAGCGATGATCCTCCGCCGCGATCGTCGCAGCGACGACGTTCGCGGGCAGATGCTTCGCGTCGAGCCACTCGGCGCGATTGCCCGTCGCCGCGAGCGGCTCGTAAATCACCTCGCCGTGACGATCGACGATGGTCTGCGAGTGATGCTTCGCCGGATCGAGCAGCGCGTCGTCGATCGGGCCGTAGACGATCCACAGCCCGATCAACACGACTACCGCGACGACGCCGGCGGCAATCCGCCGGCGAGTGATCTTCATTTACCGATCTCCACGACTGCCGTCGCCGTCCGTCCGAAGACTTCGGGCTCGTACATCTCTTCCGCATGCGTCGGCGCGGCGATGAACGTTCCGCTGGTCGTCGCGCGCACGAGGTACTTGAACTCGTGATCACCCTCGGCCAGTCGCATCGCAAACAGATCGACGCGGTCATCATGACGCTCGATGTGATCGAACCCGCCGCGCAGCCACCACGCCCACGAGCCGCCGTACTGGTACGACTGCTCGACGAGCGCGCTCGCCGTGGTCGCGAACCACGACTCCACCGGCTCGGTGCCGGCGGGAATCGGATCGGTGACCGCGACGTAGCGACGCTCCTTCGTGTTGCGAATGCGCAGCGTGACCTCGATCAGATCGCCGGCCTTGAACGTCGTCGACGGCGTGCCGCCGTTCTGCACGGCGTACGTACGCTCGATGTGGAAGCCCTGATCCATCGCCTCGTGATGCATGACGTTCGCGGCGTAGCGCAGGCGCAGCATGTAGTACAGCGTGCCCGCGCCCTCGCGCGTGAAGACGAGCGGAATCTGCTTGCCCGCCGGCGCTTTCGCGAGGACCTGCTGCATCGTGAGCTGCTGCGTCTTCGCGACCGTGCTCCGACCCTTGAACGTTTCGCGCATGAGCTGTTCGCTGCCCGCGTTCAACGTCGCGACGAAGCCCGGCGTCTCCGCCTCGTACTTGCGATAGAAGTCGACGAGCGCCATCAACGCCCACGCGTTTTCCTGCGTGTCGTTCCAGCGTCCGCCTTTGCGCGCCTGCATCATCCAGCGCACCATCCGCTTCACGATCTCCTCGTCCTGACCACCACGCACGAGCGTGCCCATGACGATCGCGGTCGAGCGAACGTTCGAGCTCCAGAACCACAAGAGATACGGATCGCGCAGTTCATTCACGAACGCCGTGCCGCCTTCCGGCGAGATGGAGTTCAGCAGGCGGCGATGCAGTTCGTCGTAACGCGCACCGCTCTTCTCGCCCTTCGCTTGCAGCGCGTCGAGGAGATACGCGAGCGCAAAGACCGGCATGCGATCGCGATAGCCGTACACACGCTCGAGGTTTGAATCGACATTCCGTCCGCCCTCGGCCAGCACCTTGATCGAGAACGCCTGCCACGCGTTGTACGCGGGACGCCAGCCTTCGTTCGACGGCGGTGCCTCACTGAGTCGCGACTCGAGATACGGGTACCCGCGATCGAGCATCGACTGATCGACCGTGAAGCCTTCCTTCTTCGCGCGCTGCACGACGTGCAACACGTAGCTCGTCAGATACGGCGACGTCGACGTGCAGTCGCCCGGCCAGAACGAGAAGCCGCCGTCGTAGCACTGGAACTTGCCAAGCTCCATGAGATTCGACTGCACGGCAGCCTTCTGTTTACCCGGCTCGACGCCCGGCAACTGGAACGTTTCGCCGAGGTCGGTGGCGAGCATCATGGCGAGCGTGCGGGACGAGCGTTGCTCCGCGCAGCCGTACGGATACTCGACGAGATAACGCACGCCTTCGCCGAGTCCGACCATCGCGGTCGACGCCATCTCGACGCGCAGTCCGCCGAAGTTCGGTACGACCTGCGCCGGAATCTCGAGCGTCTCCGTCGCCGACGGTTTCGCTTCGCCGTACGCCGCGACCGTCTCCGGCGAGACGAGCACGCGCACCGGGATGATTTCTTCGAACGCGTCGTTCTCGCGACCCATCGTCACGCGCATGCGAACGCGCGCCTCGCCGATCGCATGCGCGAACGCATCGAAGCGAACTTCGACCGGCGCATTCGCGTTGGCCTGCACGGTCTGGGAGCCGCCGCTGAAACTGACGATGCTCGGATCGAGCGACTCGATCGTGACGGTGGCTTTACCCGCGGTCTTCGACTGGTTGTGCACGACGCCGCCGAAGTACGCCTTGTCGCCGACCGCGAGGAATCGCGGCCACGCCGGCGTGAGCATTAGCGGTTTGTTGATGCGGATCTCCGCGTTGTCCCAGCCGAAGCGCGACTGCTTGTCGCCCGCGACGGCCATGATGCGATACGTCGTCAGCGACTCGGGCAGCGTGATCTCTTTCGTCGCGCGACCTTTCGCATCGGTGACGAGCGAGCCGACCCAGAACGCGAGCACGCGGAAGTCCTTGCGCAGCGTTCCCGGTCCGGCGTCCTTGCCACCGCCGCCGCCTTCGTCCGCGCCCTTCGGCGTCATCACGCGACGCGAGACGATGCGCTGGCGCGAGTCTTCGTTGAGCACCTGCAGCGCCTTCTGCAGATAGATGTCATCCAATACATCGGGCGTCTGATATCCGGTCAACGACAGGACGCCGTAGTCGACGGCCCACAATGTGACCTCGGACTGCGACGGCTTGCCGCTCACGTCCTTCACCGTGACGTCGATCTTTGCCTTCGTCGCGGGACGGAACTCGTCGCGGTTCGCTTTCACGTCGACGGTGAGCCGCTTCGACGCGTCTTCGACTTCGAGCTCGACGTAGCCGAGGCGGAACGCGGGCTTGCCTGGATCACTGCCGTCTTTGCCCGGGTCCTGCTGCGTGCGTCCTTTGACGAGCAGCACCGAGACGTAGACGTTCGGGATTTCTTTCTCGCTGATCGGAACGGTGATGGTCTGCTGCGTCGACGTGAGCTCGAACGTCTTCCACGTGCGCACGCCTTCGCGTTCCGTCGTGAGCAGCGCCGTCGCTTTCTCCCACGGCGACTTGACCATGATTCGCGCGGTCTCACCCGGCTTGTACTTCTTCTTCTCCGGGATCAGGTCGATGCGATTGTGATCGTAGCGTTCCCACGCCGTGTACCCGTCGCCGACCGCGTAGAACCAGCTGCGCGTGCGCGTCGTGCGTCCATTCGCATCCTCCGCCGTCGCGATGAGCAAATACTCGCCGCCCTCGGTGATCGGGATCTTCAGCGGCACCGGCTCGGTCTTCGTGGTGATCGTCCACTCCCCCGCGCCGACTTCTTTTCGCTCGCTTTCCCACTCGTAGAAGCCGTCGCCTTCGGCCTGTCGCGCGCTCACCCACTGCAGGCGCTTCAACTCGACCGTGACGTTCACGCCGGCGACGGCGAGTCCGTCGAGACCCGCGGCGACGACCGACGTGTCGACGCCGTCCTTCGTGTCGGCGAAGTACGGCGGACGCTTCACGCCGATGTACCACGGCGTGCCTTCGACGCGAATCGACGTGCGGCCTGCGATCTGCTGGCGCGTCACATCAGTGACGACACCTTCGAGCTCGTACTCGAACGGCGCACCTGCGGCTTTGTCGGTGTCGAGCTTCAGATTGAGGAAGCCCTTCTCGTCGAGCGCGCCGTCTTTCTGCTCGACGATCTGCTGGCCGGGCCAGTCTTCATCCCAGTCGCGGCCGAGGAATTGATACTGGTCTTCGGGCCAGCGGTCGGTGATCTTCGGCGGGACGTCGGTCAGTTCCTGTTTCTTGTACGTGTAGCTCACCGCGCGGCCGGACATCGGCGCGCCGAAGAGATAGCGGCCGTTGATGCGGCCGTCGAGCTTCGCGCCCGCGATCGCGCTCTGCGATGTGAGCGTCGTGTCGACGCGGAAGTCGGGACGGCGATACGCCGCGACGAGGAAGTCGTGCGAGATCGTGCCGCGCTGTTTCTCCGTCGTCGCCTGCGCGACGTACGTTCCGAGCGGCGCTTCCGGCGGGACGCGGAACGTCCACTCCGCGCTGCTCCACTGATTCGCGTCGACGGTGCGCGTGTCGATCTCGCGGCCCTGACTATCGCGAATGATGACGTTGATCTTCGTGCCCGGCGGCACCAACTGCATGCCTGTCGGCGTGTCGGCGCGCGCGATGATCTTGAAGTGAATTTCTTCGCCGAGCTTGTAGACGCCGCGATCCGCAAAGATCGTCCCGCGCAATTGCGGCTCGGCCTCGGTGAGATCGAAGCGCGCGCCGAACTCCCACGGCGACAGACCTTCGTTCCAGTCGCTGCCGACGTAGCCGACGTCGCCGTCTTTCTCCGCGATGACGACGAAGTGCAGCTCACTCATCGCGTACCAGGAGTCGTCCCACTGATTGTTCGGATCGTGATTGCGTCGCAGGTCGGTGTTCAGCGCGACGGCGAGGCCGTTCGCGTCGGTGGTGCCGGTCCAGACGACTTTGTTCTCGCGATTGCGGATCGAGACATTCGCGCCCGCGACCGGCTTCGCAGTGTCGAGTCGCGTGACCAGGATGATCGTGTTGAGCGGACTGTCCTTGACGCTGATGCCGAGGTTCGTGGTCTGGATGAGCGTCGAGACGACGTCGGTGCTGTACGACTTCGACTTCGACATCGGCTCGCCGGGCTGCACTGCGGCCCATGCGAGTCCGAGGTTGTCGTCGCCGATGGCGGGCTTGAGGTCGAGACCGATCGCGGCGATGCGATCGCGTCCCGTCTTCAGCGTGCGCGTCGTCGGCTTCGCATCCGGCTCCGCATTCGACGTCTCGCGCAGACGCACCATCGTCGGCATGAGCTGCTCGATCGACAGCGGCGCGAGCCACTGCTTCACGGTCTTGAAGTTGCGTGAGTGGAACGGCAGGATCGGTCCGCCGCTCGTTTCCCACACGCCGTGGCCGGAGCCGAAGCTCACGAACGCCGAGCGGTGCCAGTTCTCGAATGCGGCGGCGAAGACGTAGCCGAGCTTTTGGCCATCGACGGTGGTCAGCGACGGGTCGACGCGCACCGCGTACTTGCGCCCCGGCTCGACGGAGAATCCGAGCTCGTCGAGCGAGTAGTTCCAGCTCGGATAGTCGTATTCAGGCTTCTTCGCTTTTCCTTTGACCGGCACTTCCTTCGCGGGATCGGTGATGTCGAAGACGGTGACCGCCTTCTGCATGTTCTCGAACTTCACGCCGCTGTTCGTGCGGAAGTTGATGGCGTTGCGCATCTCCGGATCGCATTCCTCGTAGCAGTCGAGGAAGGTGACGAAGAAGGTCGGCTCGAGTTGGATCTCGAAGGACTGCGCCGGTCCTCGCGCGTGACCCGGCGAGGCCGCGATCTTGTCGTCGAGATTGATGACGATCCATGTGTCGGGAACGATGCCCGGCTTCGTTTCGAGGACGACGAGATCTTTGCCGGGCGTGAAGCGTTGCTTGTCCCAGTCGGTGGGAACGAAGGCGAGGATCTTTTCACCGTCGGACGCGGCGGATGCGCGCGCCTTCGCGACCTTCGCGTCGAAGGCCTGCATCTCCGCGGCGGTGACGCGCTTCGCTCCGCTTTCGGGAAACTCGCTGATCTCGATGTCGTGCGCTTTCGTGCGCAGTCCGATGTGCGAGACGATCGTGGCGGGATCGACAGGCTGATTGAATCGCAGGCCGATCACGACCGAGCCGTTCGGCTTGCGGTAGTGGTCCGTGCGCATCAGCCGGATCGTCGGCGTGATGAACGACCACTTGTATTGCTGGTCGAGCGTCGCGCCGCTCACGGCTTTCGCCGACTTGTCGATCGTGACGCTGTACTCCGTCGCGAAGGGCAGTTGTTTTTCGGGCGTGAAGATGAGCGTCGTCGTGCCGGACCATCGGAACGACCCCTTCACGGCGGGCTCGATCTTGAAGAACGGAGCCACGACGGGTTGCGGGATCTTGCCGAGGACGACCATCGGCTCGGAGAAGACCGCGCGAATCTCGTTCGCCTCGGCCTGATTCGCGATCTCGCCGACCGGACCGGCGCTGACCACACGAAGCGTTGCTGCCGCCTGCGCGGAAGCCGAAACCACGACGAACGCGAGCACCACTGCCATTCTTTTCATTGCGGTGCAGAGTGTAAGGCTGCGTTCGACAAATGCAGTGACGGGGATCGCGCTTTCTACGACGCAACTTGTGGCGAGATTGTGGAGGCGTGCGCGAGCGTGGCGTCGCCGCTCAGATCGCGCTCGGCCGGCCGAACAGAAATCCCTGCACTTCTTCGCACCCTTGCTCGCGCAGGAACGCGACCTGCCCTTCCGTCTCGACGCCCTCGGCCGTCACGGCGAGATTGAGGCCGTGGGCCATGGCGACGATGGCGGAGACGATGGCGCGATCGCTGGCGCTTTCCTCGATCTCGGCGACGAACTCGCGGTCGACTTTCACGCGATCGATCGGAAAGCGGCGCAGGTAGTTCAGCGACGAGTGGCCGGTGCCGAAGTCATCGAGGGCGATGTGGACGCCGAGGTCGCGGAGATCGGAGAGCGTCCGCATCGTGCGGTCGGTGTTGAGCATCGCCGTGGTCTCCGTGATCTCGAGCTCGAGTGAGCCCGCGGCGAGTCCGCTGTCGCTCAACGCACGCGCAACGACGGCGCGCAAGTCCGATTGCTGAAATTGTCGCGGCGAGAGATTCACCGCGATGCGCATCGACTCGTGGCCGCTCGTCTGCCACGTCTTCGCGCGTTTGCAGGCTTCGCGCAGCACCCACTCGCCGATCGGCACGATCATCCGCGTCTCTTCC
>DASVNL010000228.1:0-8015 GCA_036383875.1 Thermoanaerobaculia bacterium | reverse complement strand
AGCGCGATCAGCAACGCGGGCAACACGAGCGTCCCCGCGAGATGCGTGTAGCGTCCCCACGAAAGATAGAAGCCGGTGTAATACGAGACGAACATCGCCAGAGACGCCGCGATCAGTCCCGCCTCGCGTGAGCGCAGCAACACGCGTCCCGCGGCGTAGATCATCAACAACGAGAGCGCGTTGAGCGCCTGCCCGTACTGCAGCAGGAACGTCGGCATCTCGGACGATCCAGTCGCCGCCGCGACGAACGTCGCGGGGACGTGAAAGCCCCAGTGATAAAAAAACGCCGCGCCTGGGATGTACGGGTCAGCGGTCGCGGGGACGACGCCCTGCTCGAGCAGCAGGCGCACGATCATCGCGTGATGCACGCCGTCTACCCACGGCGGAAACGCGAGCGTGCGAATGTGACTCACGCGCGTCGCGATGGCGATCACCGCGAGAATCGCGAAGGTCGCGAAGAGCGGAATCGCCGCGCGCACGCGCGACCACCGCACGCGTCGCGCGCGAAGGATCGCAGTCGCGCATCCGGCGACGATGCTCGCGTAGACGATCGCGCGCATCGCACCCGGCGCGATCTCGATGCCGAGTCTGGTCGTAATCAAAAAGAGGATCGGCCAGACCGACAGGCCGAGGGCGAAGACGATCGCCAGGCGGACGAGGCGGTCCGGGACGCGCAGCCGTAAGGCAGTCGCAGCCATCTCTCCGGAACTCCAGAGAAACAGAAATGTGACGATCCAGACGTGCACATGCATAGAAGGGAGGATTCTATGGAAGACTTCTCTCCATCGAACTAGCGGAGGTGTGACGTCGTGCGAAAACGTGTGTGGTCTCGCGCATCGCTGTTCATCCTCGTCGCAGGCATCATCGGCTTCGTCTCCTCGATGGACTCGCCGGTCATCACGGCGCAGACGTCGACGACGACCGATCTGCCGTGCTATCCGGGCCCGTATCCCGCGCCGATTCCGCCGGGCTACAGCGGCTATTGTCTCCCCTGCTACCCCGCGCCGTACCCAGCCCCCATCCCACCCGGCTACCTCGGCTACTGCAATCCGCCGTGCTATCCGTACTACCCCGGCCCATTCGGCTCACCGCCGTATCCGCACGTCGGCTACTGCGCGGACGCGTGCTACACCGGCAAGGGCAAACCGCCGGACGGCATGCGGAAGTGCAAGAAGGAAGACAACGTCCCCGAGCCCTGCTACTACCCCGGCGTCGAAGATCCGCCACCGGGCTACAAGAAGTGCAAGGACATCCCGTGCTGGGACCTGCCGGAAGATCCGCCGCAAGGCTGGAAGCGCTGCAAGGACAAAGACGACCCGTATCCGCCACCGACCGGAACGTAATCTGAAAGTGGAGCGGCGGGCGATTAGCCCGCCGACTCGAACGCGCGAACAGGAAACGGCGGGCTAAGAGCCCGCCGCTCCACTCATGGCCGCCAGGCTTTGATCTTCGCCACGACTTTCTCGGGCGTGAACCCGAACTCCTCGGCGATGCGCTCGTACGGCGCGCTCGCGCCGAAGCGATCGATGCCGATCACCAGCGCGTCGCGATTCACGTACTTGTACCAGCCGTCGCTGCGTCCGGCCTCGATCGCGACGACGTTGCTGCGATCGCCGAGCACTTCGTCCTGATACGACATCGGCTGCTGATCGAACAGCTCGAGCGACGGCGCGGAGACGACGCGCGTGTTGCCGCGCAATTTCGCCGCCTTGATCGCGAGCGGAACTTCCGAGCCCGTCGCGATGATCGTCACGTCGCCGGTCTCGAATCCATCGAGCACGTACGCACCTTTGAGAATGCGTTGCGCATCGAAGTTTTCGGGACGCTCGATGATGTCGAGCTTCTGCCGCGTGAGCACGAGCAGCGTCGGACCGTCGAGATGCTTGAGCGCGAACGCCCAGGCCATCGCGACTTCCGGTCCGTCCGCGGGACGAAACAACGTGAGATTCGGGATGAGACGCAACGACCAGAGCTGCTCGATGGGCTGGTGCGTCGGACCGTCTTCGCCGAGGAAGACGGAGTCGTGGGTGTAGACGAAGATCGAGGGGACGTGCATCAGTGCGGAGAGACGCACCGACGGACGCATGTAGTCGGAGAAAATCATGAACGTCGCGCCGTACGCGCGGAACGAGCCGTACAGCGTCATGCCGTTCACGATCGCGCCCATCGCGTGCTCGCGAATGCCGAAGTGCAGATTGCGGCCCTTGAACACGTCGAGCTCGGGACGCGTCTTCTCATGTCCCTTCGGACGTTCGACGCTCGTCGAGTCTTTGATGAGCGTGTTCGTCGACGGCGCGAGATCCGCGGAGCCGCCGACCACGAACGGCGCGATCGCGGCCATCTTCTGGATGACCTGCCCGGACAGCGCGCGCGTCGCGACAGCTTTGTCGGTCTTCGCACCTTCGAGCAGCACGCTCTCGAATCCGTCCGGCATCGACTTCGACCAGTAGCGATCCCACTCCTCGGCGAGCTGCGGATGGCGCGCGCGCCACGCCGACATCTCTTTTTCCCAGCGCTTGCGCTCGCGCGCGAGTTTCTTCGTGCGGCGCGTGAACTCCGCACGCACGTCGTCCGCGACGAAGAACGTCGGCTCTTCGGGCCAGCCGAGTGCGGCCTTCGTCGCCTTCACTTCGTCGGCGCCGAGGGGCTCGCCGTGGGCGCGGGCGGTGCCGTGGAACTTCGGGCTGCCCCAACCGATGACCGTCTTCGCGCAGATGAGCGTCGGACGGGTCGTCTCTTTCTGCGCGCGCTTGATGGCCTTGCGGATGCCGGCGCGATCGTGACCATCGATCGTGAGCACGTGCCATCCGAAGCCTTCGAAGCGCTTCTTCACATCCTCGGAGAACGCGAGGCGCGTTTCGCCTTCGATGGAGATGTTGTTGTCGTCGTAGAAGTAGATGAGATTGCCGAGGCCGAGGTGGCCGGCGATCGAAGCGGCTTCGGAGCTGATCCCTTCCATGAGATCGCCGTCGGAGCAGATCGCGTAGACGAAATGCTCGACCGGCTTGAACGGATCTTCCGTGTTGAAGCGCGCGGCGAGCATCTTCGCGGCGAGCCCCATGCCGACGCCGTGCGCGAAGCCCTGGCCGAGCGGGCCGGTGGTGACTTCGATGCCGGTGGCGTGTCCGAACTCCGGATGGCCGGCGGTGCGCGAGCCCCACTGACGGAAGTTCCTCAACTCGTCCATCGTCATGTCCGGATATCCGGTGAGATGGAGGAGCGAGTAGATCAGCATCGACGCGTGGCCGGCTGAGAGGATGAAGCGGTCGCGATTCTGCCAGTGCGATTCGAGGGGATCGTGGCGCAGGAACTCGGTCCAGAGCACGAAGGCCATGTCGGCCATGCCCATCGGCGTTCCGGGATGGCCGGACTTGGCCTTCTCGACGCCGTCCACCGCGAGGAAGCGGATCGTGTTGACGCACTGCTCTTCGAGCTTGTCCTTGCGGCCAACAGCGGGTTGATTGCTTTCTTCAGCGACGGAAATCGCCGCGGCACCTTCGGCTGCGGTGCTGCCGGGTGTCGGGTCCTGCATTGGAGTCCTCCTGCGAGTCATGAGCGGGCGGTCGCCGCTCGTCGAAAAGAAAGCGGATTATACTCGTCGCGGTTCGCAACTCCGGGACACCGCCCAGCACGCATTCGAGGGTCGTTCGATGATGGACGAGAGCGTCACGGTCAAGGGCTCGCCCGTTCGCAGCCTGCAGAAATTCGTCGAGTCCGAGCTCACCGCGGACCAGCGCGAATCGATGTTCAGCGCTCTCCCCGTCGAATACGGCACGCGCTTCCGCGCCCCCATCCTCGCGACGGAGACAGTTCCCGTGCACATGCTCAATCGCTTCACCGAGGAAGCGGCGGCGGCGAAGGGTGAGCCGGTCGAAGAGTTCGCACGTCGCGCCGGACGCGAAGCCGCGGGCGACGCGGTCAAAGGGATCTACCGCTTCTTCGCGCTCGTGATGACGCCGAGCGCGATTCTCTCGAAGGCGTCGCAGATGTGGAGCTCGCTCTATAACCGCGGCGAGTTGCGCATCGACGAGCAGACGGAGACGTCGGCGCGCGTCACGCTCATGAATTTCCCCTCCGGCATCGCCGGCTGCGCCCGCCTCCTCGGCTGGATCGAACGGATGGCCGAGCTCACGGGCGTCAAGAATCTCAACGTCGAACATACGCAATGCGCGGCGAAGGGCGCGTCGCATTGCGAGTGGAACGTGCATTGGAGTTGAACGCGTGAACAAGATTTTCCCGATGGAGTCCGACCATCCGCTGTTTCGCTACTTCACCGAGTCGGAGCGCAATCGCGTCGAATCCATCGCCGACGTCAAACGCATCGCCGAAGGTTCGTATCTCATCCGCTCGGGCGAGCTCGACTCGACGCTCTTCGCGATCGAAGACGGTCACCTCGACATCCTCGGACTCGACAACGGCCAGCCCACCATCCTCGCGACCGTCGGCCCCGGCGACGTCATCGGCGAAGTCTCGTTCCTCGACGACTCCCCGCGCAGCGTCTCCGTGAAAGCCGGCGAAGAGACGACCGTGCGCGCGTGGGACAAACGCACATTGTCCGAGGCGCTGGCATTCGAGCCGCAGTTACTCGCGAAGTTCGCGGTCGCGATGAGTGAGTTGCTCGTCGAGCGATTGCGCGACGTCTCGCGTCGCGTGTGAACTTTCCACTGGCCCGCCAACCAAACCTCCTCTCCGCCGTAATGACAGAGTGGAGGACATGGTCATGCGCAAGCTGATCGCCGTGCTGTTGCTCGTTGTAACTTCATCCCTTTACGCAGCAGATCAGAAGTCCAAAGAAACGAAGACGAAGGACAAGCGCTTCGAGGCCGTCACCGTCGAAGCCGCGGGCATTACAGGAAGTTATCGCGGCCCCGCGGAGTCCTACGGACTCGTATTGGAAATCGCGAGCGACGGAACGCTCCGCGGAAATTACGTGGAGATGGGACGCGTCGCCGTGCTCAATACGATTCTGCTCAATGGCGCGAAGTTCAGTGCAAAGGCCAGCTTCGACGACGGCAGCTCGCGCATCATCAACGGTTCGTTCGCGCGACGCGTGCTCAATGGCGCGACCGCGTTCGGACTGCGCATGCACGACGTCCCGGTCGAAGGTTTCGGCATGATCGACACGTTCTTCGAGAGATTCTGACGCGTCCAGAATCTCGACGGCCGGCCGGTTTTTGACGAGGAGCGTTGAGAGCCGGCCGAGTCGAAGCTCAATCGCATGAGCGCTTTACGACGTCCGGCCGGAATGGCATCTCCGTTGGAGTATTGGACATCATGCGATTCATCATCAAAGAGGTCCGAACCGCGGCGCCGGCCGCCGACTACCACGAATTCAACGAGCTCTGTGAAAGCGCGCGCCGCATTCTCGAGCTCTCCGATGTCCTGCTGACGGCGATCCCGGCGAAGACCACGCCGCAGCGTCGTGCAGTGTCCCACGCGCCGAAGCTCGAGCATCGCAACGCGTCGCTCATTCAGCTGTTGTCGGCTGTGTGCGTGACGTAGTGACCGGCTGTAATTTGCGCGCGTCGTTCGCGGCGAGGTACGCGCGCACGACAAAATGCACGAAGAGCAAATCGCACAGCACGCGCGTAATGATCCAGCTTGCACTGACGTCCATTGTGAATGCCGCCAGGACGACCAAATCGAGATCGAGAAACAACGGGATGCCGATGACCGCGGCGCCGAGCCGTTTGCGCATCCGTAAAAGCATCGCCCCAGCCGCATAGAACGCGAAGAAGACCCACTGGAACCAATCGTCGTTGCTGCTCAGGATCGCGGTGACGATCATGATTCCGCAGAGAAAAAGCAGCGTGTTCGACGAGCTGCGCAACACGTTGTGCGGATGCGACGGCGACGACGCGACATGCTCGCCATTGCGCAACACGGCCATCTCACGCACGCCCGTGCGCCAGATGAACCGAAACTCGAGCGTGCTTCCGTCGTCGAGCGTGTGCGTCCACCCGCGCTTGCGATCCTCACTCGTTTCGAGCGTCGTCTGATGCACGCCGTCGAACCAGACATAGATCTTGGTCCCTTCGAACCTCGCTTCGAGCCGTCCGGGAGTTTCGCCATCGATTGAAAATCGTCGATTCATCGTCCTCTACTTTCGAGCCGCGCGACGCTCATCCTCACGGCAACACCACCTTCGCGGGATCGGTCACCGGCAACTTGCACATGAAGTTCGTGCAGACGTAGGCCGTCGCCTTGCCGCCGATCGCGCGTTGCTCGCGCGTGTACGGCGCGATGCGCGCAATCGCGGGCTCGTCGCCGCTCGGACGGTGCAGCACGACTTTGTTCGGAACGTATTTTGAGAAAACAGCTCGGCGCATCGCGGCGTAGTCGTCGCCGGCGATGACGATCTCCTGCGACGGGCCAAGCACGAACGACAACGCGCTGAGAAGATGCGTCGATGCCGACGGCGCGAGACTCACTTCGTCCGCGACGACTCGCAGTGTTTTCTGCGCGCGCTTCTCGTATTCGTCGTTCGCGGTCATGCGCGCGAGCCGGATGAGATTCATCACCTGCACCGAATTGCCGGACGGAATCGCGCCGTCGCCGCTCTCGCGCGGACGCACGAGCAGGCGCTCGCTGTCCGACGACGTCACATAGAAACGACCGCTCGCATCGCCGAACAGTTTCTGCGCTTCATCATTCGTCGCGATCGCCTGTTCGAGCCAGCGCACGTCGAACGTCGCCTCATAGAGATTGAGCAAACCCCACGTGAGGAACGCGTAGTCATCGAGGTATTTGCGCTTGCGACCACTCACCGCCTCGGCCGCGCGTTTCGCGGCGTCCGCATATTTCGGCTCGTCGAGCACGACCGAGCCGTACGCGAGCGCCGCGATCATCAGACCGTTCCAGTCCGCGAGGATCTTCTCGTCACGACCGGGCTTCGGCAGCTTCGTGCGATCCGGCGACGTGTAGTACGCCTCGTTCGCATCCTGCGCGGCGAAGAACGCGCCGTTGGGCGATTGCAGATCGCGCAGCACGTACGTGAACGTGTCGCGCGCCGTCTGCGCATAGTCCGCTTTGCCCGTCGCGTGATACGCCTCGAGATACGCGAGCGCGAGCAGCGCCTGGTCGTACAGCATCTTCTCGTAGTGCGGCTCGCTCCATTTCGCATCGCTCGCGTAGCGATGAAAGCCGAAGCCTTTGCGATCCCCCAACGCGCGCGAGCGCAATGCCTGCAGCGTTTTCTCCGCCATCACCAACGCGTGCGACTCGCCGGTGCGCTTCCAGTAGCGCAGCAGAAACATCACGTGATGCGGCTGTGGAAACTTCGGCTCGGGAAAGAAGCCACCGTTCTCCGCATCGAAGCGCGATGCGAGTTGCTTGTAGCCCGCAGTGAGCACATCCGCGGTAAGTGCGTCGCCCACGACTGGCGCGGCCTGCAACGTCCGCACGATCATTTCCGCTGACGCCGCGACCTGTTCGTGCTGCGTCGCCCACATCGACTGCAGACGCGGGATCAGTGCGCGGAACTTTTCCTTCGGGATGTACGCCGCCGCGAAGAACGGCTTGCCGTCCGGCGTGAGGATGACGTTGTTCGGCCAGCCCGCGTCGCCGGTCAGCGTGCGCGTCACTGCGAGGTAGACGCTGTCGATGTCGGGACGTTCTTCGCGATCGACCTTGATCGACACGAACGCGCCGTTCATCAGCTTTGCGATTTCCGCGTCACTGAACGATTCCGATTCCATGACGTGGCACCAGTGGCACGTCGAGTATCCGACCGAGAGGAAGATCGGCTTGTTCTCTTTCTTCGCTTTGTCGAACGCCTCGCTCGACCACGGATACCAGTCGACCGGATTCTTCGCGTGCTGCTGCAGGTAGCGCGACGTCGATTTCGCGAGGCGATTCTCGGCTGTCGCGCTGAGTGTGACCACGCACAGCATCAGCGCGACGACGAGCTTCATTCCACGCCTTTCCCCTGCGTGACGCGATAGGTTTTGTTCGCGGCGAGACCGCGCAGCGTTTGCTTGTCGCCGTTCGGCCAGACGATGGTGACGTCGGCTTTG
>DASVNL010000227.1:0-1892 GCA_036383875.1 Thermoanaerobaculia bacterium | reverse complement strand
CGCGAGATCCCGCCCGAGTTGTCGCCTGCGCGCGAACGCGCGAGCTCGATCGCGTACAGAGGATTGCCGCCGCTCTCCGCGAAGATCCGGCGCGTGTCGGCGTGAGGATCGATCGCGCTGACGAGCGCGCGCGTTTCGTCTTCGCCGAGGAGGCGGAGATGCACTTCGTCGACCATCCCTTCGCGCCGCAGGCCGCGCAGCACGCGCAACGCCGACTCGTTGTCCAGCAACTCGCCGCCGCGCGCCGCGAGCACGAACAGCACCGCGCGATGTCGATTCATCCGCGCGACGTAGTGCAGCAACTCCGCGGACGACGCATCGAGCCACTGCATGTCGTCGAACAGCACGACCACCGGCGGCGCGCTCTGCGCACGCGCGCTGATGAGATCGGACACCGCGCCGAAGAGTTGATCGCGATTCTTCTGCTCTGCGAGCGTCTTCTCGATCGCGACATCGGGGAGTTGCCGCAGCGCATCGAGCCACGGTCCGTACGGGCGTCCCGTCTCTGCTTCGAACGCGCGCGCCTCGAGCACGGTCCCGTGTCGCGCACGAACGCGCGATGCGAGCTCGCTGAGCAGTCGCGACTTGCCGAGGCCGTAGTCGCCGGTGATGACGACGATGTGCGAGCGTCGCGCGTCGAGCAGCGACTCGATGTGAGCGAGCTCCGCGCCGCGTCCGACAAGCGTGCGCTCGCGTTTGCCGACGTCGAGCATCGGCGAAAGGAACGACCGTGCAACCGGCTTGCGATGCTTCAACTCGTTCGCGATCGCCTCGCGCATCGCGCGTGACTCCTCGCGAAACGCGACGTACCACGCGTGAAAGTCGCCGTACTCGCTCAGCTCGACGTCTTCGAGAAACTCGCCGCGGAAGTGGCGATCGAGCTCCTGCAACGTTTCGGTCGGCAGACTCGCGACGCCCGCGGCGATCGCGTCGCGCACGTGCACGATGTCGATCCAGACGCCATCGCCGGCGAACGTCACGTGATTGCGATCGGCGTGGATGCGCGGCGCGGAGGCATCGTCGACGACGCCGCGCAGTTTGCTCAGGCTCCAGCGCAGCGCGCCGCGCGGATCATCGGCGATGTCCCAGAGCAGCGAGCAGAGCCGGTCGCGGCGATGCGTCTTGCCGGTGACGGCGAGGTATGCGAGGAGCGCTCGCGTTTTCTTCGAAGGCGGAAGGTCGACGCGCTGGCCGGCGCGTGCAACTTCGATTTCGCCGAGGAAACGGAGCTGTAACGACATCGCACAACTCGCAAACGTTTGAGGATTTCACCGCATCGTACCCTGACTTTCCACGCATTTTCCACGTAGTGTTCAAACGCTCGGGTAAACGGTTACACCTTAGATTTCTCCGCAAACATCCCGGAGGAAATGAATGACTGCGACGACTTACATTCCGTACTCGTACAAAGAGACTCTCGCCTCGAGCGAGAAGGTGCAGTGGACCGTCGATGAGATCATCGGCGGCGACAAGCAGCTCGATTTCACGAAGCCCTTCATGCCCGAGTCGCTGGCCCGCGTCGAGATGCTCGACTTCCTCGACGAACGCGAGAAGCTGGCCCTCAATCAGATCCGCGGCAATGAATACCTCTGCATGTTCGGCATCGTCGAGGAGTACATCCTGCCGTTCGTGATCGATCACGCGCGGCCGCTGCTGAGCGGCGACGACTATCGCGTCCGCGCGCTGCTGAACTTCGCCGAAGAGGAAGCAAAGCACATCCACTTGTTCCGCCGCTTTCGCGAAGAATTCGACAACGGCTTCGGCACGAAGTGCGAAGTGATCGGACCGGCGGATGCGATCGGCCGCGCGATCCTCGCGCATCATCCGCTCGCCGTCGCGCTGAACATCCTGCACATCGAGTGGATGACGCAGCGTCACTACACGGACAGCGT
>DASVNL010000226.1:0-4280 GCA_036383875.1 Thermoanaerobaculia bacterium | reverse complement strand
GGGACTGCTTCCCGACGGACGCTTCTACTACACGATGAAACTCGTGCGCGGCGTGCGGCTCGATCAGACCGCGCCGCTCACGCGCACTGAAAAGCTGCGACTCTTCGCGCGCATCTGCGAGCCGGTCGCGTTCGCGCATGCGAACGGCGTTGTGCATCGCGATCTCAAACCGCAGAACGTGATGGTCGGCGAGTTCGGCGCGGTGCTCGTGATGGACTGGGGCGTCGAGAACATCGCGGGCACGCCCGGCTACATGCCGCCGGAGTCGGAACGCAACCCACGGTCCGATGTCTACGCACTCGGCGCGACGCTGCAGTTCATGTTGCGCGACGACGCGATCCCGCGGCCATTGCAGGCGGTGATCGCGCGCGCGATGCATGACGATCCCTCGATGCGCTACGCGGATGCGCGCGCACTCGGCGATGACGTGCTGCGCTTTCTCGATGGCGAACGCGTGAGCGCGTATCGCGAGAACGTCTTCGAGCTCGCGGGACGCTGGCTCGGTCGCAATCGTGCGTTGATCGCGGTCATCGCGGCGTACCTCGTGATGCGCGTGATCGTGTTTTTCTGGATGAGGCTCTAAAGATATTCGACGGGACGTTGAATCAGGTTGGTGGAGGACAGAAACATGAACAAGATTCTGGTGGGAGTCATCGTCGGCGCCGTGCTGGGCGTGATCGACGGCGCGACCGCGTGGTTCACACCCGCCGTGCGTAATCAGATGCTCAGCATCATCCTCGGCTCGACGATGAAAGGCGTGATCGCCGGTATCGCGGCGGGGTGGTACGCGCGCCGGGTGAACTCGGTGCCGAAAGGCATCATCTTCGGATTCGTCGTCGGACTCATTCTCGCGTTCGCGGTCGCCGCGATCCCGGGCGAAAACGGCGAGCATTACTGGTGGCAGATCATGGTCCCGGGCAGCATCCTCGGCGGCGTGATCGGCTGGGCCACACAGCGCTACGGACGTCCGGGCGCGAATCGCGGATCCGTCTCCGCACTCGCCGCGATTGCGATCTCACTCGTCGGACTCAACGCGTTCGCGCACGATCACAAACATGGCGACGCGAAACCGGAGCCGGCCGCGGCGTTCGAGAAGATCAAGGCGCTCGCGGGATCGCACGACGCGAACATGATGACCGCCGACGGGCAGAAGACGAAGGTCGAATACAAAGTCAGCGCGAACGGCAGCGCGATCTTCGAGACGATGTTCATCGGCGAGCCGCACGAGATGATCACGGTCTACACCGTCGACGGCAGCTCGATTCTCGCGACGCACTACTGCTCCGGCGGCAATCAGCCGGTCATGCGCCTCAACGCCGCGAAGTCGAACGACAAGCAACTCGTCTTCGAGATGGAGCGGATTACCGGCAACGTGACGCCGAACCACATCAACGGCGTGACGTTCACGTTCGGCGACGGCGGCAAAGTCGAGGAAGCGTGGTCGATGAAGACCGGCGAGCACATGCGTCTGTTCTACACCGGACAAAAATGATGAATGAAATCCGGCTCTCTCCGCGTTACCCGACGCGGAGGGAGCCAGCATTCTCACACTCAACCACCTCCCCGACAGTCGCCGCGCGGTCATCACCGCACTGAAACGGCACGGAGCCGCGACCATCGCGCAGCTCGCCGCCGATCTCGCTCTGACCGGCGAAGCCGTTCGCCAGCAGCTTCTGCAACTGCAACGCGAAGGGTGGATCGACGCCGCCGTCGATCGTGATTCGGTTCGCGGACGCACCGGCCGCCCGGCCACGCGCTACCGCCTCACCGAAGCCGGCGATCACCTCTTCCCCAAACACTACGACGCACTCGCCGTCGCGATGATCGACGCGATCGGCGAAGAGCTCGGCGGCGACGCCGCGTTGCGCGTGCTCGCACGCGTCGCGAACGACAAAGTCGACGCGATCGCGCCGATGCTCGAAGGCCGCTCGCTCGACGAACGGCTGGCCGTCTTCAAGAACTGGTATCTCGAAGACGATCCCTACATGGACGTCGAGCTCCTCGGCGACGACGTGCGTCTCATCGAACGCAACTGCCCGTTCTACAACACCGCGATGCGCCGCCCCGCGCTCTGCAGCGTCTCCGTGCACGCGCTCACGCGACTCCTCGGCGTCCGCGTCGCGCGCGAAGAAAAGTTCCAGAACGGCGATGGCCGCTGCGTGTTTCGCGGCTACGCGAACGAGCCGATCGACGCGTCGTCGTACGAGTTCAGATTAGAGTGATCACGCGACCCAGACGGTCTTGATGTTCACGAATTCGCGGATGCCGTAGACGCCGAGCTCGCGACCGAAGCCGGAGTGCTTCACGCCGCCAAATGGCATGCGCGGATCGGACGCGACCATCGCGTTCACGAACACCTGACCCGACTCGACGTCGCGAATGAACTGCTCCGCTTCGTCGCGATCGCGCGTCCACACACTCGCGCCGAGTCCGAACGGCGTCGCGTTCGCGAGCTCGATCGCTTCATCGGCGTTCTTCACGCGGAACAACGACGCCACCGGTCCGAACGTTTCCTCTGCGTAGGCCGGTGCGTCTTTCGGAATGTTCGCGAGCACCGTCGGCGCGAAGAAGTTACCGCTCTCGCCGACGCGCTTTCCGCCGGTGAGCAACTGCGCGCCCGCGTCGACGCTGGCGTTCACCTGCTTCTCCAGATCGTCGACGATCTGCTGCGTCGCAAGCGGACCGACGTCCGTCTTCTCGTCGAGCGGATCGCCGATGCGCAGCGCTTCCATCGCCGCGACGAATCGCTTCTCAAACTCGTCCGCGATTTTTTCGTGCACGATGAAGCGCTTCGCCGCGATGCACGACTGTCCGTTGTTGACGATGCGCGCCTTGATGCCCGTCTTCACTGCCGCATCGAGATCGGCCGACGGCATCACGATGAACGGATCGCTGCCGCCGAGCTCGAGAACGCTCTTCTTGATTCGCTTCGCCGCGCTCGACGCGACACTCGCGCCCGCGGGCTCGCTTCCAGTCAGCGTCGCCGCTTTCACTCGCTCGTCGTCGAGCACCGCCGTGACTTGCTCGCTCGTGATGAGCAACGTCTGAAACTCACCGTCGATGAAGCCGGCCTCGCGAAACACATCTTCGATCGCGAGCGCCGATTGCGGGACATTCGACGCGTGCTTGAGCAATCCGACGTTGCCAGCCATCAACGCCGGCGCTGCGAATCGGAAGACCTGCCAGAACGGGAAGTTCCACGGCATCACGGCGAGCACGGCGCCGAGAGGATCGAAGCGGACGTAGGACTCCTTCGCGTCCGTTTTGATCGGCTCGGGTGCGAGATACGTCTCCGCATGCTCCGCATAAAAGCGGCAGACATTCGCGCACTTCTTCACCTCGGCCACCGCGGCTGTGATGGGCTTTCCCATCTCCAGCGTGATCGTGCGCGCGAACTCATCGGCGCGACTCTCGAGGATCTCGGCCGCGCGCAGCATGCGTTGCGCGCGATCGGCGAATGAACGCGCGCGGTTCACGCGGAACGCGTCGCTTGCGCGCTGCAGCTTCTGTTCAATGTCCGCGCTCGTGTGCGCTTCGAACGTCGCGATCGTCTCGCCGGTTGCAGGATTGACGCTGGCAATGCTCATGCGACCGATGATATGCAAACCGCGGACTGTCCTAGTCGCGGTGTGATACTCGGCCTAGTTCGTCGCGTGGAACTTCACCATCCGCCACTGGTAGTACGCCGTCTGATCCTTCGATCCGAAGTGGCCGTACGGATATCCGCTGAACGTCTTCTCGCCGTTCTGTCCCGGGATGCGACACGTCGACGTGCCGTACACGATCGTGCCGTAGCCGATCACTTCATCCGCGCTCGACCAGATCGAGTAGACGTACGAGCCTTCGTAGTGACTCGTGCTTGCGAGGTCGACGAGAAACGACGACACGCCGTACGGTCCGAATCCGCCGACGAGATAGCCGGGATAGAACCCGTTCGTCGACCCGCACGTCGGCGTCGTCGGTCCGGTGAGGTAGCAGGTCGTGAGTCCACGATTCGCGCCGGCGATGCCGACGAACGTGTCGACGGATGACGTCAGTGCGGAGCCGAGAGAGTAGGCGCCGCCGTTGAGCGAGTCGTTGCCGGAGCCGCCTTTGATGATCTTGCGGCCGAGCGTCACGCCCATCGAGTGCGAGACGATGTCGACTTTCGTCGCGCCCGTGTACGCCTTCACGGCTTGCACGAATGCGCGCAGTCGCGTGAGGTGCGGCTTCGAATGATATTGCTGCGACGACAGCGCGGCGCTCGCCGGACCCCACGTCGTCGTGTAGATCTCCGCGGA
>DASVNL010000225.1:0-10680 GCA_036383875.1 Thermoanaerobaculia bacterium | reverse complement strand
GGCTCTTCGAATCGCACGTGATGCCGTCCGTCCGGCAAGCGCTGAATCGTCGCCGCGACCGCGACCGCCTCGGTGCGCACTGCAATGCGCGCAGGTCCGATCGGAGTCAGCGCGGGCTTGCCGAAGAACGGGACCTTCACGCTTTCCGTGCGGATGTTCTGATCGACGACGAAGGCGAGCATGCCGCCGCGACGAATGGACTGGATCATGTCGCGCGCGGAACTGCTCGAGCCGCGATCGATCGTGCGCACGCCGCCTTTCGCGCGGAGCTCGGTGATGTAGCGATTCATCTCCGGCGAGTCGCGCTCGCGCTGCAACACGCTCACCGGACGTCCGCACATGCCGGTGATGTACGAGAGCCACTCCCAGTTGCCGCAATGCGCAGTGAAGGTCACGACGCCGCGGCCGGAGTCGATGATCTCCATGATGCGATCGAGTCCTTCGATGATCGTGAGTCGCGAGCGCAGTTCCTGCGTGAGGTTCGGCATCCACGCGAGCTCGAAGACGCACATGCCGAGGTGGCGGAACATCGCGCGGATGGTCTCGCGCTTCTTTGCGTCGTCCCAGTCGGGAAACGCGATCGCGAGATTTGCGAGCGCCTTGCGACGATCGCGACGCGCAACGTGCCATGCGAGCTCGCCGAGACGCCGGCCGAGGAACTGGCCGATGCGGAGCGGGATGCGGCGTCCGATCGCGCTGATGATGACCAGCAGGCGATAGAGCGTGCGCTCCCTAAATGCTCGCAGCTTGGGGCTTGCCACTGGCGAACTCCCGGATGAGCGGCTCCCACTCGCCGCGCTCGCGCAACAATCGTTCGACGAGCTCGCGGAACGCACCGCGCCCGCCCGCCGTCTCGAGCTTCCACGTCGCCGCCTCGCGCACCTCGGGCGCCGCATCCGCGGGCGCCGCGGAGATCGCGACGCGCGTCATCGGCGCGAGGTCGGGGAGATCGTCGCCCGCGTACAAAATCTCATCGAACGAAACGCCCAGCGCCTGCGCCAGTCGCTCCGCCCCTTCGAGTTTGTTCGCCGCGCCTTGATGCAACTCGGTGATTCCGAGCTCCCGCGCGCGACGCTCCAACGCCGGCGAGCTGCGACTCGTCAACAACGCGACCGTGATCCCCGCGCGCTGCGCGAGCTTCGCGGCCAGTCCATCGCGAACGTTGAACTCCTTGATCTCGCTGCGATCGCCGACGTAGATGATCCGCCCGTCCGTCCAGACGCCGTCGACGTCGGAGATGATCAGGCGAATGTCGGCCGCGGCGCGCATTGGTCGCGCATCGTAGCAGAGCGACTCCCACGGGTAGGGAAACGCTCATCCGAACACCCTCCCTCGTGAAGGGGGAGCTTCAATGAGTGATGGCAAGTGGACCCGTCGTGGGTTTCTCGAGGCCGTGGGTCGCGCTGGGGGCGCGGCCGCCGTGTACGAGGTGATGACGGTGATGGGGATGCTGCGGACGCCGTCGGCGTTCGCGGGACCACCGCCGATTCCGCCGGGATCGGGCACAGGCAAACGCATCGTCATCCTCGGCGCGGGCATCGCGGGATTGACCGCGGCGTACGAACTTCTCAAAGGCGGGTACGACGTCATCATTCTCGAAGCGTCGCAACGCGCGGGCGGTCGCAGTTACACCGTACGTCGCGGCGATGCGATCGAAGAGATCACAGGCACGAAGCAGGTCTGCCAGTTCGATGAAGGTCCGCAGATGTACCTCAACGCCGGACCGGGTCGTCTGCCGTATCACCACACCGCGATTCTTCACTACTGCACCGAGCTCGGAGTTCCGCTCGAGGTCTACACGATGATGACGCGCGCGAATTTCTTCGAGCGCGCGGCGTCGTGGGGCGGCAAGCCGCAGGTCAATCGTCAGATCGCGAACGACACGCGCGGCTACATCTCCGAGTTGCTCGCGAAAGCGATCAACAAAGGCGCGCTCGACGAAGATCTGCGCTCGAAGAGCACCGACAAGTGCGGGATGCTCAACCTCCTCTCCGTCTTCGGCGACGTCGATCCCGCCGACGACTGGAACTACCTCGGCTCCTCGCGCTCGGGTTATGCCGTCGAGCCGGGCATCGAAGACTGCGGCGCGATCCTCGAGCCGCTCACGCTGTCCGACCTCGTCTCGTCGCAGTTCTGGAATGACCGCTTCTATCAGGCCGAGGAGTACGAGTGGCAGCCGACGCTCTTCCAGCCCGTGCATGGGATGGATCAGATCTGGAAGGGATTCCTGCGCACGCCGGTCAAAGACGTCATCCGCTACGGCCATGAAGTCATCGCGATCAACAACATGACCGAGAAGCGCGAAGACAAGATCAAGATCACGTTCCGTCCGACGGGCAGTCAGTCCGAAGGGGAGTCGATCGTCGCCGACTGGTGCATCTCGACCGTACCGATTCCGATCGTCGCGAAGATGAAGACCAACTTCTCCGATCGCTACGCGCGCGCGATTCGCGCCGTCGAGTTCGCGGACACGTGCAAGGTCGGCTGGCAAACGAACAACCGCTTCTGGGAGACGCAGGATCAGATGTACGGCGGCATCTCGTACATCAAGGACAACATTACGCAGATGTGGTACCCGTCGTACGACTACTTCGGCAAGAAGGGCGTGCTCACCGGCGCGTACAACTACGACGACGACGCGCGACTGATGGCGTCACTCAGTCTGCGCGCGCGACTCGAGCTCGCGATGACGGGCGCGAAGAAGCTGCATCCCGATTTTGCGAAGAACGTTCCGATCGACCTCGGCTTGTCGATCGCGTGGAAAAACGTGCCGCATCAACTCGGCGGCTGGGCCGAGGATTGGAAGTGCAACAACCCGGACTACGAGCAGTTGTTGCGACCGGAGAAACGTTTCTGGGTCGCGGGCGATCAGGTCTCGTATTTGTCGGGATGGCAGGAGGGCGCCGTGCGTTCCGCGCATCACGTCCTCAGCGGAATCGCGGGCGTGACGCTCGAGGCGGTGCCGACGCCGACGGTCACCGCGCCGCGGTCCAAGCGTCAGGTCCCGACGACGCGCCGTCGCACGCGGGGACTGCCGTAGCATTGACGAATGTCCACACCGACATCCGAACAGATCATCGCAGCCTTCCTCGATCGCATCGGCAACGGCGCGATCGAGGACATTCGCAGGATCCTCGCGGCTGCGCCGGTGCTCGTGAATGCGGTCGGCCCGCATCCGTTCTGGGGCGGCCGTCCGCAAGCGCTGCATCTCGCGATCGAAGCGGGTCGCCGCGACATGTTCGACCTCTTGCTCGAGCACGGCGCGGACATCAACGGCACGAACGACGGCTACGACCTCTGGTCGCCGCTCATGCTCGCGATCAATCGCGACAACGATGACATGCGCGATGAGCTCCTGCGTCGCGGCGCGCGGGTCGGATTGCTCGAAGCGCTGCTGCTCGCGGACGACGCAAAGGTCGACGCGTTGCTGCGCGAACACGGACTTCCTGCGATCACGCCGAATGCGGGCTCGATCCTCGCGTTCGCGCGCACGCCGTTCGCGATCGATCGTCTGATCGACCTCGGCTCAGACACGCAGATGCAGGATCGCTGGGGCTCGACGCCCATCGACGCGATCAGCCGCCTCGGCCCGCGCGGACAATCACTCGTCCGCCACTTGATCAGTCGAGGCGTTCCCGCCGCGCCGAAAGAATACGCACGCCTCGGCGATCTCGAAACGCTCACGCGACTCGTCGATGCCGATCCCGACGTCGCGCGCATCGACTCCGTGATGATGGGCGCCGTCGACTTCGCGCATCACGCGCTCGTCGAGTGGCTGCTCGCGCACGGCGCGAACGTGAACGCGCGCGCCGACGCGCAATCGCGTCACACCGCTCTTCACTCGGCCGCCTGGAACGGCGACCTCGCGATGACGAAACTTCTCTTGTCGCACGGCGCCGATCCAACGGCGCGCGACGAGCAATACAACGGCACGCCGTTGGGCTGGGCCGAAACGTCGATCGTCGTGTCGAACAACGCGAAGTGCGCCGAAGTCGCCGAGTATCTGCGCCCGCTCAGTCCGGAGGAGCCGTCGCAAACGTCATGACGGCGACGTTTTCGCCGGGCATCGCGTTCACGCGCAGGGGCTCATCGATCGCCATCTCGAACGGAATGAACTCGTAGCGTCCGGGCGGCATCTCGAACACGAACCGCCCGTCGTCGCCAGAGATGACCGTCGAACCGCGAGCTGCCAGCTCCGCCATCACTTGATACGGCAGTTCAATGCCGTTGTAGGTCACAGCGAGGAAGAGTTGAGATATCGGCTCCTGCGTCTCGGAGTCCGTGCGAATCACGATGCGGCTCGATCCATCCGGAACCGTGAACGTGACTTCCCGGGTGCCCGAGCTCACTTGGAGCATGCCGAGGGAGCCATCACGCGGGACGATGACGAGAGTGCGCTCGCCGCCGTCTTCGATGTAGAGCGGCATGGTCCCGTCAGTCGTTGTGCGCGTGACATCGATCAGCGTCTCGCCGCGGAACACGCGCACGTCGATGCCGCGCAAGGGGACGCCGCGCGCGTCGATGACGTTCACCATCGTCTTCGGTTTGCGCGTGAGCGCGATCGTCAGCGACTTCGCCGTATCCGTCTCTTCGAACGTGTACGTCTGGTCCAAAGGCGGATATCCGTTCGCTGTCGCGCGGATGAGATGTTCGCCGGCGAACACGGGCTTGAATCGAAACGCTCCTTGTGCGTCCGTCGTGGTGGAGCCAAGGGCCCGCGCGTCGGATCCCGTCATCTCCAGTGCGAGCTCCGCATTCTCGTGGTGCTCCCGATGCCGCGTCGATGACCATTCCCTCGACGTGCAGGTCCGGCATTTCCAGCGTCCACTCCGAATCCGTCGCGTCGATCGTCCGGCGCACGCGAAAGGGAACGTGACCGGCCACCGTGACGGTCGCAATCAAGCGTCCGCCTTGCCACATCGGCAGCGACGTTGCAGCGAGTCGACTGAGGAGCGCTCTCGTTTCAAAGAACCCATCATGATTTAGAAGGAGAACTTGTCCTCTGCCTTCGAGGTCTGCGCGCAGCGTTAGCGTGAAAGGAGTGATCTGCAGTTGCACCGGCGGGATCGCGTAGTCTCCGACGTCCACTTCGACGCCAGCGCGCTGTGACGGTTCGTCGCCTCCGGCCCTGACGATGTACTCGCCCGGCGGAACTGCGTCGAATCGCGCGACGCGCATCAGGTCTTCGCTCGGCTCGAGTTTCACCGTGCGCAGGACGTCTTCGAGCGTGCGACTGTGACGCTGCAGCAACTCGACCGTTCGCACCTGATTCGCCTCGGTTTGATGAATCTCCGCGACAAACGTGATTCCGCGCTGAAGGGCGATCGCGTCGCGAGTGTCGGCGCCAAACAAGAGCAGGACGAACATGACCGCGACTTGCATTGCGCCATCTCGAACCGAACTAATGCCGGAAATGTCGCTCGCCGGTGAAGACCATCACCATCCCGCGCTCGTTCGCCGCCGCGATGACTTCGGCGTCGCGCACCGAGCCGCCGGGTTGGATGACGGCGCGGATGCCGGCGTCGGCGAGGAGGTCGAGGCCGTCGCGGAAGGGGAAGAAGGCGTCGGACGCGGCGAATGAATCGGCCGGCGGAAGGATCGATTTCATGATCGCGACTTTGGCGGCGTCGACGCGACTCATCTGGCCCGCGCCGATGCCGACTGATTGCGACTCGCGCGTGAGGACGATCGCGTTCGACTTCACGTGCGCGCAGACGATCCACGCGAACTCGAGACCGGCCATCTCGGCGTCGGTCGGTTGGCGCTCCGTGACGACCTTCCACGTCGCGCGATCGGCGACGCGATCCATCGACTGCATGAGCATTCCGCCCGCGGCGCTGCGGTATTCGTTCTCCGGATGCGCGCCGCTCGTCACGACGAGGCGCAGGTTCTTCTTCTTCGCGAAGATCACCTTCGCCTCGTCATCGAAGGCGGGCGCGACGATCACTTCGAGAAACAACTCCGCGACTGCGCGCGCAGCGTCACCATCGAACGGACGATTCGCGCCGATGATCCCGCCGAACGCCGACACCGGATCGGCTTCGATCGCCGCGCGCAGCGCATCCGCGAGCGAGTCGCGTCGCGCGACGCCGCACGGGTTCGTGTGTTTGATGATTGCGGCCGCGGGCTCGCGGAACGCAGTCGCGAGTCGGATCGCGGAGTCGAGATCGAGGAGGTTGTTGTAGGAAAGCTCCTTGCCCTGCAACTGCTCGAACGGGCGCTGTCCGGCAGGCACGTAGAACCCCGCGGTTTGATGCGGGTTCTCGCCGTAGCGCAGATCCTGAAACTTCTCGAGGTTCAGCGTCAGTCCATTCGAGCCGCTCAGGTAACGCGCGATCATCCCGTCGTACGCGGCGGTCTTCGTGAATACCGCGGTCGCGCACTTCAAACGGAACGCATCACTGATTGCACCCGACTCGAGCTCGCGCAGAAACTCCGCGTACAGCGACGGATCGCAAAGCGGCAGTACGTGTTTGTGATTCTTCGCCGCGGCGCGGAGCATCGACGGACCGCCGATGTCGATTTGCTCGACGGCTTCGTCGAGCGTGACGCCTTCCTTCGCGATGGTCGCCTCGAACGGATAGAGGTTGACGACGACGAGGTCGACGCGTGGGATGCCGAGGCGTTCGACGTCGTCGACGTGTGAGGCGTTTGCGCGATCGTGAAGAATCGCACCAAACACTTTCGGCGTGAGCGTCTTCACGCGTCCGCCGAGAATCTCCGGCGCGCCGGACCATTGCGAGATCGGCGTGACCGCGATGCCCGCGTCGGTGAGATGTTTGGCGGTGCCGCCGGTCGAGAGAATCTCGACGCCGTTCGCGCTCAGTGCGCGAGCGAGGTCGATGATGCCGGTTTTGTCGGAGACGGAGAGGATGGCGCGTTCAAGGTTTCGCATTCAGGAGCAGGTTGCCGTCCCGCATGACAGCCGCCGAGCGAACGTCGCCGCCGGCTTCCTTCCAGATGAAGTAGTAGAGGTTGACGAGGTCGGAGACGGAGCGCGAGTAACTCACCGAGGCGATGCCGAATGCGGTCGAGCGATCGTCGAACTCGGCGGACGTGCGGATCTTGCCGCCGCGCAGATACTCATCGCGCAGCAGCGGATAGAACCGCGCCGAGCGCGCGAACGTCTTGTCGAGATAGGACTGCAGCGTGAAGCGCGTGTCGAGTCCGTAGAACACGGTGGGGAACTTGGCGAGACGACGCTCGAAGTACTGCGCGAAGTCGTTGCGTGATTCGGAGAGTCGCGAGTCGTCGTTCGCGACGTGAAACGGATTGTTCGCGTCCGCGACGAGGTGCGAGAGCATGCCCAGCCGCTCGACGACCATCGACATCGGATCGCCTTTGCGAATCATGTCGATCGTGCCGCGGGTTTCTTTCTCGATGCGTTCGCGCAGGCGACCGCGGCGCGAGAGCACGAAGTATTGATGCGACTCCGATCCTTCATCGCGCTGCGCCATCTCGATGCCGCGGCGATAGTCGCCTTCGAAGCGGTCGATGAGCATGCGCAGATCCGGCGGCGCCAGCGCAGCACCCTTCAGCGCGATCCGCTCGTCGGAAACGCGCGTCCAGGCAGTAGCGGTGAGCGGGAGGAATAGAAGGAAGAGGACGATTCCGAGACGCCGCATTGTTCGTACGCGATCGTAGCCTATGAACCGCCGGTTTGCAGCTCATGTCGAAGCGTTGTTTGCGTGTCGCGCGTGTCCGAACGTGCAGGGCACGCCTGTCACAGGCGCCGTCTGGAACGCGCGCGTGATGCTCGTCGGCCAGGCGCCAGGTCCGCGCGAAGCGGGCGAGGGACGCCCATTCGCGTACACCGCAGGCCGCCGGCTCTTCTCCTGGTTCTCCACACACCTCGGCATTTCCGAGGATGAATTTCGCGCGCGCGTGCACATCGCCGCGGTGATCCGCTGTTTCCCCGGACGCGACGAAAGGGCCGGCGGCGATCGCGTACCGGACGCGACCGAGATCGCGAACTGCGCGCCGCATCTCGATCTCGAATTGAGGCTGATCAAGCCGAAACTCGTGATCGCCGTCGGCACGCTCGCCGCCAAGCAGCTCCTCGGCGAATCCGAACTGAAGAAGATCGTCGGCCGCGTGCATCGCGTGCAGCGCGCGGGTCAAACGCTCGAGGTCGTCGTGCTGCCGCATCCGTCCGGACGCTCGACCTGGACGAACAAGCCGGAGAACGCGGCGCTGCTCGCGGAGTCGATGCGATTGATCGGCGAGCGCTTCTAGCCGCGCGAGCGCTGCATGTAGTTGCGGTCGATGTAGTCCATCTCTTCGAATGTCGTCGCGAGCGCGAGTCGCGATTCGAAGATGAGGAAGATGCTCGCGGAGAAGAGCAGTCCCGCGCCGACGAAGCCGAGGACGAGCGGCACCCAGCCGATGTCGACGTGCAGCAGCGAGACGACGCCGATGGAGACGCTCGTCGCAATGAAGAAGCTGATGCCGAAGTAGAGACGCGACATGGCCTTCTGCAGCAGCCGCGCGCGTCGCGTGTTGATCTCGAGTTGTTTGTACAAATGCTGGCGCCGTTTCTCGGTGCCTTCGTCGGTGCCTTGCCCGAGGGACTGCAGTTCCTCGGCGCGCTCGCGGACGCGATCGACGCAGCGGATCGAACGGCTCGACGTCGTGATGAGCAGCGAGCTCGACGCGAGGATCAACACCGCCGGCGTGATCATTGCGCCGAGGACGTCGAGCACCGACGCCAGCTCGCGCGTCGATGCGAGATCAGGCCACATTGTTGAACGCGTCGCGAGTCAGATTCTCGTAGCCCGTCTCCGTGACCACCACGTCGTCCTCGATGCGAATCCCGCCGTACTGCCGGAACGCGTCGACGCGCGTCCAGTTGATGTACTGCGCGTTGTCGCTCTTCTTCAGATCGGCGAGCAGCGAGTCGATGAAGTAGATGCCGGGCTCGATCGTGAACGACATGTTCGGCTCAACCGTCCGCGTGAGTCGCAGATGCTGATGCCCCTCGGGCTTCGGAATCTTGTTGCCCGCGCGATCGGCGGCGAATCCGGAGACGTCGTGCACCTGCAGGCCGATCATGTGGCCGACGCCGTGCGGGAGGAACGTCGACGAGATGCGCTTGTCGAGAATGCCGTCGACATCGATGCCGTCAGTGAAGTTGAAGCGCACGAGGATCTCCGCGATCTTGCGATGCGCGAGCATGTGGATGCCGATGTAGTCGGTGTTCGGACGCACCGTGTCGACCAGTGCGAGTTGCATCTCGTCCATCGCGTCGATCAGTTCCTGGAACTCGCCCGGACGGCGCGCATACGTGCGCGTGATGTCGGACGCGTAGCCGTTGTACGACGCGCCCGCGTCGATGAGGAACGACTGCAGGTTCGGCTCGTCGTGCGTGTGGCGATCGTGATGGTAGTAGTGCAGCGTCGCGCCGTTCGCGTTGAGCGCGATGATGTTGCCGTACGGCGTTTCCTCTTCGACGTGATTCGCGCCGCGCAGAAACTCGAAGTGGATTTCGTACTCGGAGAGGCCCTTTCGGAACGCGCGCTCCGCGGCGAGATGTCCGCGCACGCCGCGCACGTTCGCGCGACGCATGCACTCGATCTCGTACTCGGTCTTCCACGAGCGATCCCAATGCAGCGAGTTCACGACGGCCTCGGGGTTCGGCGTGATGTCGCCCCACGACGCGAACTGCTCATCCCATTCGCCCATGAACGCGATGCGGCCCTTCGGCATGTACTGCATCGCGTCTTCGAGATTCGCGATCGGGATGAGGTCGAACTTCTCGACCCACAACTCCGTCGGCGCCGCCGCCACTTTGTGCCAGTAGTCGACCGGCTGGTAGTAGAGGAGCTTCGGCTTGAGGCCAGGCGTGTAGACGACGAACGAGTTCGGTGTGTCCGTCACCGGCACCCACGACTTGAAGTGCGGGTTGACCTTGAACGGATAGGCCATGTCGTCGAGCCACTGATAGTGCAGCGCTCCGGAGAAGACCACGACGTGATCGAACTGCGACGCCGCGAGTGCGAGATCGTGGCGCAGCTTGTAGATCGTGACGTGAGCGGTGTAGATCGTGGCCAGTGCGTCGTCCATGACGCGCGAGGATAGCAAAGTGGAGTGGAGCGGCGGACTCTCAGCCCGCCGGCCTTCGTCGATGGTGGGCTAAGAGCTCACCGCTCCACGCAGCTTCCGCAACACGAATCGCTTTTCGGCCATCGTTCCGGGGAGGTCGAGCGCGCGCGTGAAGAACTCCGCGGCGCGTTTGCGATCGCCGTTGCGCAGATGCAGTTCGCCGAGGGCGATGGCGAGCGGCGTGTAGTCGCGCATCGACGGGTGCGCCGCGATGTCGTCGAGCGCGGCGATGCCCGCGGCTGGTCCTTGTGCCATCGCCAGCGCGACGCCGCGGTTCAGCGCGACGACGGGCGTGGGCTTGAGCGCGATGAGATCGTCGTAGTGGCTCACCAGCGCGGGCCAATCCGTTTCGTCGAATGACGGCGCGGCGGCGTGAATCGCGGCGATCGCGGCTTCGACGTGATACGCCGTGAGACGCGTACCGGTCGCGGAACTGCCGAACATGCGCAGACCTTCGTCGCGCATCGCCTGATCCCACGACGCGCGATCCTGTTCTTCGAGCGTGATCAACTCGCCGTGCGCGTCGACGCGAGCCGGCGTACGCGACGCCTGCAGCAGCATCAGCGCGAGCAGCGCCTT
>DASVNL010000224.1:0-2235 GCA_036383875.1 Thermoanaerobaculia bacterium | reverse complement strand
CTGCCGAACACGCGGACGACTTCGGGTTGCTGCTGCAGGTACGTTTCCGCGCGGCGGAACACGCGATCCGTTTCCTCGAGATTCGCACCGACCGCAATCTGCAGGCGAATCATCAGACGGCTCTGATCCTGCGACGGGACGAACTCGCTCGGCAGTTTCTTGAACACGTAGATCGATGCGAGGAAGAATGCGACCGCAATCACGAGCACCGTGACCGGCGCGCGCAGACCCGTCGCGAGAATGCGACCGTAGACCGCGGCGAGCTTGTCGAACGCGACGTCGACGAAGTGGCCGAGCTTCGACTGGCGATGTCCGCCGGACTGCAGCATCTGCGCGGAGCGCGCGGGCGCGAGCGTCACCGCTTCGACGTACGACAACAGCACCGCGACGCAGAGCGTCACGCCGAACTGCAGGAAGAACTTCCCGATCACACCCTCCATGAAGACGACCGGGAGGAAGATCGCGCAAACGGCCAGCGTCGCGGCGAGCGCGGCGAAGCTGATTTCCGCGGTGCCTTCGCGTGCGGCGCTCACGCGATCCTTGCCCATCTCGCCGTGACGGAAGATGTTCTCGAGGACCATGATCGCGTCGTCGACGACGATGCCGACGGCGAGCGCGAGTCCCAGCAACGTGAATGTGTTGAGTGTGAAGCCGAAGAAGTAGATGCAGGCCACGGTGCCGAGGAGCGACATCGGGATGGCCATGATGACGTTCAGCGTGGCGCCGAATGAGCCGAGGAAGAGCCAGCAGATGAACGCCGTCAGGAGGACGGAGAGCATCAGCTCGAACTGAATCTCGTGCACCGACTCTTCGATGAACTGCGTCGAGTCGAAGTTGATGCCGAGCTCCATGCCCGGTGGCAGCGTCTTCTGAATCTCCGCGATCGCGTCCTTCACGCCGCGCGCGACCGCGACGGCGTTCGAGCCGCGTTGCTTGCGGATGCCCATGCCCTGCGCGGGCTCGCCGTTGACGCGCGAGATGCGGCGGATGTCTTCGAAGCCGTCTTCGACGATCGCGACGTCGCTGAGGTACACCGGCGAGCCGCCGCTGTCCTTCACGACGAGATTGCGGAACTCGTCGAGGTTGAACGCTTCGCCGAGAACGCGGACGTTCACTTCGCGGCCCGACGTTTCGAGACGGCCGGCGGGAAGCTCGACGTGCTGCTGCTGGATCGCGGCGAGCACTTCGCTCGCGGTGACGCGGCGTTCATCGAGCTTGTTCGAATCCATCCAGATGCGCACGTTGCGCTCGACGGACTGCGCCTGAATTTCGCCGACGCCAGGAACGGTCTGCAGCTTTTCTTTGATGCGATAGCGCGCGTAGTCCGCGAGCATCTGCGGCGAGTACGGGCCTGACAAGCCAATCCAGAGAATCGGCTGATCTTCGGGATTCGATTTCGAAACGACCGGCGGCTCGATGTCGCGCGGCAGGCGGCGCTGCACCTGAGCGACGCGCGTCTGCACGTCCTGCAGTGCGAGGTCGACGTTGCGCGAGAGGTCGAGCTCCACGGTGACATTACCGGAACCCTGGCGCGAGGTCGACGTGATGTTGCGCACGCCTTCGACCTGCATCAGCGCTTCTTCGATCGGCTCGACGACGTCGTGCTCCATGATCTCCGGAGCCGCGCCTTCCCACGTCGCGCTGACGCTGATCGTCGGGAAGTCGACGTCAGGGAACTGCGAGATGCCGATGCGCGTCGCCGCGACGCCGCCGAAGACGACGGTGGCGAGCATGAGCATCCAGGCGAAGACGGGATTCTTGATGCAAGCTTCGGTGATTTTCATTTTGGTTGGCGGTTGGCGGTTGGCAGTTGGCGGTTCGAGCGTCGCGAGTGCTTCGACCGTCGCCCATCGGCACACGTTGCGGCGGCGGTTCGCGCGTGGCGCGCGGGAGAACCGCTGTGGGTCTCCCGCCAACCGCCAACTGCCAACCGCCAACCAATCACTTCGTCACCTTCACCTTCGCGCCGTCGCGCAGCGCTTCCGCGCCGCGGATGACGAGCGTCTCGCCGGCCGTGAGGCCGCTGCGGACTTCGACCTGGCCGTCGGCGGTGCGCATCCCCAATGTAAGGATGCGCTGTTGCGCCGCGCCATCGTTCACGACGTACGCGAGGAAGCCTTTTTCACTCGGGCGGATGGCCGTCTGCGGGACGACCGGGGCCTCGCGCGTCGCGCCGACCGGAACCGTCACGCGCGCGAATGCGCCGGGACGGAGCTCGGGACGATTCGGATTGAT
>DASVNL010000223.1:0-9898 GCA_036383875.1 Thermoanaerobaculia bacterium | reverse complement strand
GCGGTCGCGCGTCGCGGGTGCGCTCGAGCAACTCGAGCTGATGGCCGAGACCTACCGCCGCGGTCGCGCGACGACGACCGGCTTGTCCGCCGTGATCCTCGGCCGTCCGAACGCCGGCAAGTCGACGCTGCTGAACCGGCTGGTCGGCAGCGACCGCGCGATCGTCACGCCGATCCCTGGGACGACGCGGGACATCGTCCGCGAGACGGTCGAGATCGGCGGGTTGCCGGTCACGATCGCCGACACGGCCGGACTCCGGCAGAGCGACGACGTGGTCGAGGGGATCGGGATCGAGCGCGCTCGCCAGGCTGCGGCGCAGGCCGACGTCGTGTTGTACCTCGTCGACGGGACTGTAGGATTGACGATCGAGGACGAGCGCGAGCTGGCAACGCTCGAAAACGTTCTGCTCGCCTTCACCAAAGCCGATCTGGCCGCGCGGACGGGACTTTCCATAAGTGCCGTATCTGATGCAGGCATGGCTGAGCTGCTCTCTCGGCTCGATGAGCTCGTTCGCGACCAGTTCGCAGCGTCGGAGGGCGCTCTCGTCAATGAGCGGCAGCGCCTCGCAGTCGATGAGGCCGTCTCCGGATTGGAGGCGGCGTTGGAAACGCTAGCGCTCGGTCTCGACGAACAGATGGTCGTCGTCGATCTCTACCGTGCGGCGAATGCGCTCGGCGCGCTGACCGGCGCCATCACCCGAGACGACATCCTCGACGAGATCTTCTCGAAGTTCTGCATCGGCAAGTAAGCCTCGCGGGATGACATCGGCGTGGAACGTGTGTTCCACGTGGAACATGACCCGGGACTTCGACATCGTCGTGATCGGCGGCGGCCACGCGGGAGCGGAAGCAGCGCGCATTGCTGCCCGCGGAGGCGCGCGCGTCGCGATGATCACCATGCAGCGCGAGGCGATCGGACGGATGTCATGCAACCCGGCGATCGGCGGTCTTGCGAAAGGGAACCTCGTCAAGGAGATCGATGCGCTCGGCGGCTTGATGGCCGAGGCGACGGATCGGGCGGGGATTCAGTTCAAGATCCTCAACCGGTCGAAAGGTCCGGCCGTGCAAGGTCCGCGGGCGCAGTGCGACCGCGATCTCTACGCAGCGGCCGTGCAGGATCTGCTGGCGGTGGCGCCGAACCTCTCGATCATCGAGGGATCGGTGTCGTCGCTGATCCTCGACGGCCGAGCGGTTCGCGGCGCAGTCCTTGGTGATGGCAGCCGGATCACCGCACGCGCCGTCGTCGTCACGACCGGCACGTTTCTTCGGGCGCTCATGCACTCGGGCGAGGTCAAGACCGCGGGCGGACGCTTCGGCGAACCCTCGGCCGAGACGCTGTCCGACTCGCTGCGAGCGCTTGGCCTGAACCTCGGGCGGCTCAAGACCGGCACGCCGCCGCGCATCGACCGCACCTCCGTCGACTACTCGAAGCTCGAGGAGGCGCCGGGCGACGTTCATCCGCGCCCGTTCTCGATCCTCACGGATTCCCTCCCGCAACCCCAGATCCTCTGCTGGCTCACGTACACCGGTGCCATCGCGCACGAGTTGATCCGCGCGAATCTCCACCGTGCGCCGATGTACTCCGGCCAGATTCAGGCTGCCGGCCCGCGCTACTGCCCGTCGATTGAAGACAAAGTCGTGCGCTTCGCCGAGAAGGAACGCCACCAGATCTTCGTCGAGCCGGAAGGCCTCGAGCATCCCTGGCTCTACATGAACGGGATCTCGACCTCGCTCCCGCCCGACGTGCAGAACGGCGTGATCCGCTCGCTGCCCGGTTTCGAGCAGGCGACGATCGCGCGCTACGGCTACGCGGTGGAGTACGACTTCGTGAATCCGGAGCAGCTCGAACCGACGCTGCAGGCTCGCGGGATCGAAGGCCTGTTCCTCGCCGGCCAGATCAACGGCACCTCGGGATACGAGGAAGCGGCCGCGCAGGGTCTGCTCGCAGGGATGAACGCCCTGCAGTCGATCCGCGGCGCCGAGCCGGTGATCCTGCGCCGCGACCAGGCTTACGCAGCCGTGATGGTCGACGATCTCGTCACCCTCGGCACCGAAGAGCCGTATCGGATGTTCACCTCCCGCGCGGAACATCGCCTGCTCCTCGGCTGCGATTCCGTCTACGAGCGCCTGTCGCCCGTCGCCGAGCGCCTCGGATTGCTCGATGACCAGCGCAACCAGCGCATTTCGGCGCGGATCGAGCGGATGCAGAAAGCCGCTGTCAGCGGCGAAACCGAGCTCCGTCCCGACCGCGAAACGCAGTCCTGGCTCCGCGACGCGGACATCGAACTGACCACACAGACCACGATTGGGCGCCTTTTGCAGCGTCCCGACGTGAACGTCGACCGGCTCGTCTCGGCCGCGGAACGCGCGCTTCCCGAGTTCGCGGAGGCGTTTCGCGCGCTGAACGAGGAGGAGCGGGAAGGCGTGACCAGCCGGTTGCGCTACGCCGGGTACATCGAGCGCCAGCAGCGCGAGGCCTCGAAGACGGCGGACGATGAGGGGCTGCGGATTCCGGCGGAGATGTCGTACGCACTCCCGGGGCTCTCTCGCGAGATGACCGAAAAGCTCACCCGCGTGCGTCCCGCGTCCCTCGGGCAGGCGAGCCGGATTCCTGGCGTGACGCCCGCGGCGATCGCGATCGTGCGGATGCATGTCCGGCGGGGAAGGCCGCAGCAGGGAACCTAGCCGTGGACAAGATCGCTTTCTACAAGTCCGAGCTGCTGAAGTGGACGGCCAAGGTGAACCTGATCGGTCCCGAGGCGGTTGCGCACCTCGACGACCATGTTTCTGAGGCGCTGGCGGCCGCGGAAATCCTCCAGCCGGTGGGCAATGTGATGGATTTCGGCTCCGGTGGCGGGTTGCCCGCGATCCCGATGGCGATCATCGCGCCGGGTGCGAAGTTCCACCTGGTGGAGGCCGATCAGAAGAAATGGGCGTTTTTGAAGCACATCGTGCGCGAGTGCGGCTTGAGCTCCCAGGTTTACGGTGATAGATTGTCGCGCCTTCTGCCGCGGCTTCCCTCCGATCTCCGGTTCTCGCTCGTGGTTTCGAAGGCGGTGGGATATCCGGAAGAGTGGGTGCCGTCGCTGAAGGGGCATCTGGAGAACGGCGCACGAATCGCGCTCTTCCAGGGATCGCCCGAAGCACCGGACATTCCGGGATTCACTCGCGAGAAAGCTGTCTCGCTGCCGCGCGGCGAATCCAATTACCTCGTGGTCCTGACGTTCCACGTGGAACACTCGACGCCGGCTGATACGTAACCAATGGGCAAGATCATTTCGCTTGTGAATCAGAAGGGCGGAGTCGGTAAAACGACGACCGCGATTAACCTCAGCGCGTCCCTCGCGGCCTGCGAGCGGAAGATCTTGTTGATCGACCTCGATCCGCAAGCGAACGCGACTTCCGGCGTCGGCATCCCGAAGAACGAAGAGAAGTCGATGTACCCCGTCCTCACCGACGGGATGAACATCCGCGAGGTCATCCGCCAGACGGAACTGCCGAACTTCGATGTCGCGCCGTCGTCGGTCGACCTCGTCGCGGCGGAGCTCGAACTGTCGGATGCGATCGGGCGCGAGTTTCACCTGCGCCGCGCTCTGCAGGACGTGGTCAAAGACTACGACTACATCCTCATCGACTCGCCACCATCCCTCGGCCTGCTGACCATCAACGGGTTGACCGCGGCGCACGCCGTGCTCGTCCCGATGCAGTGCGAGTACTTCGCGATCGAAGGCGTCGCCCAGCTCGTCAACACCGTCGAGCGCGTGCGCGACCTCCTCAATCCCGGCCTCGAGATCGAAGGCATCGCGCTGACGATGTTCGACGAGCGCATGAACCTCGCACGCCAGGTCGCGGACGAAGTGCGCAACCACTTCGCCGAGAAGGTCTACCAGACCGTGATCCCCCGCAACGTCCGCCTCGGTGAGGCGCCGTCGTTCGGGAAGCCGATCATCCTCTATGACATCCGCTCCCGAGGAAGCGAGGCGTATATCAACCTCGCCAAGGAGTTCATTCAGCGCGCGGAGACTGTTCTGCCATGAGCACCCAGAAGAAAGCGCTCGGCAGGGGGCTCGGAGCCCTCATCCCATCGCGACCCGTCGAGGCCGCGCCGCCGCCGCCACCCGCCGCACCGGCGGGGACGGGCATGCTCGAAGTGCCGATCGAGCAGATCTCGCCGAATCCGTATCAGCCTCGCAAGACCTTCAACGACGGATCGATCGAGGAGCTCTCTCGCAGCGTGAGAGAGCACGGTATTATTCAACCATTAGTCGTCACGAAAACTGGCGACAATAAATACCGCTTAATCGCAGGCGAGCGCCGTTTCCGCGCCGCGCAGAAGGCCGGACTCGCGAAAGTCCCGGTCGTCGTCAAAGAGAGGATGGCCGACGGCGACGTGCTCCAGGTCGCGCTCATCGAGAACATCCAGCGCGAAGACCTGAACCCGATCGAAGAGGCGTACGCGTATCACCAGCTCCACGAGGAGTTCGCGCTGACGCAGGAAGAGATCTCGAAGCGCGTCGGCAAAGAGCGCTCGACCGTCGCGAACTTCCTGCGCCTCATCAAACTGCCGGATCCGGTGAAGAAGCTCCTCGCGTCCGGCCAGCTCTCGATGGGACATGCGCGCGCGATCCTCGCCGTCGACTCGGCGAAGAAGCAGGAGCAGCTCGCCGAGCGCGTCGTGAAGCGCAACCTCAACGTGCGGCAGACCGAAATGCTCGCGGCCGAGAGCTCGCCGAAAGCCGAGCAGCCCGAGAAAGAAAAAGACATCTTCACCCGCGACGCCGAAGACAAGCTGGCCAGAACTCTGCGCACCAAGGTAGAGATCGACCGCAAGCGCCGCGGCGGCGTGATTCATCTGCGCTTCGGCAGCGAGGACGAGCTCATTCGCCTCGTCGAAGAGCTGATGGGCCGGCGCCGGTAGACGTGACTTTCCAGGAGACGAGCAATGAAGGGTAAGAGCGGTGATCTCAACGGATTTCTCGATCGCGGGTCGTCATTCAAGGGCGAGCTCGAATTCGAAGACACGATGCGCATCGATGGGCGGTTCAACGGGCGCATTCGCTCGAAGAACGAGTTGATCGTCGGCGAGAGCGCGCACATCGAAGGGGAGATCCACGTCGGACGCGTGGCCATCAGCGGCACGGTCGTCGGCAAGATCATCGCGGACCAGCGCGTCGAGATCCATCGCAACGGCAAGGTCTACAGCGACATCGACACGCCGGCGCTGGTGATTGAGGAAGGCGCGCTGTTTCAGGGCAACTGCACCATGGGTGACAGAGGGGGCGACAAGAAGGGCGGCAGCGTCACCAACATCGCGGCGACGAAGAGCTAGACCCAGCCGCGCATTCTGGCGACCATCACGATCACTTCGGGGATCGTGAACTCGTCCTCGGCGCCCAGCACGTCTTCCCATTCGAGGTCCCACGCGGCGTTCATCCGCTCGGACTTCGTCGACTTCGTGAAGTTCAGCTCGCAGATGTCGCCGATGTACTTGCGCCCGTCGCGCAGCGGCAGGCCGAACGTGCGGCAGACCAGCGGGCGATGCTCGTACATCATGCAGCGTCCCGTCTCGTCGAGATTCGGACACGGTGTGGCCTGCGTGCGCTCGAAGAACGCTTCCTTCACCTCGGGCGTGCATTCGCGCAAGTTCGGGTGGTCGTTGGACTCGACGATTTCGAGTGCGCGGCGGATGATCTTTTTGCGCCGGCTCGGGTGCAGTTTCTCGAGTCCCTCGGCGAGCAGCGGAACGTCGCCGGAGCCGATCTCGAACAGGCCGTAACAGCAGAGGGAACAGCCTGCTCCGCATTGGAGGTTCTGGGGCTGCGACTCCATCACGGACGCGAAATGGCGGTCCGCCTGCTGGAGAATGCTTTTGTAGGTTTCGTCGGCCACGTAACGGCGCTAACCGCTCACGTGACAACGTTCTTTCCGTTGTGGTATACAGCGGCGGCTTTGGGGTCGTTGCGCTCCTGGCTGAGCCCTCCTCGCCACGCACCCCAGGGCACTGACTTCCTCAGAAAAAACGTATGCAAATCAATCTGAAGCCGGATCTATCTCTGTTCGCGATCATGGTGATTTTCATCCTGAATTACCTGATCGTGCGCAAGTTCTTCCTGCAGCCGGTGAACGCGATCCTCGAGGAGCGCGAAACCGAGACTCGCTCGGCGGAGAAGCTCTACGAAGACGCGCTCGCTCGTTTCAACGAAGCGACCGCGCAGACCGAGAACCAGCTTCACGGTGCGAAGCGTGAGGCCGCGCAGGTGCGCGACCGCTATCGCGGCGAGGCCGCGGCGTATCGCCAGCAGGTCGTCGAGCGCACCCAGGGCGAAGCCCGCCAGATCGTCGGCGAGGCCGAGACGAAGCTGAACGCCGACGTCGCCGTCGCGCGTGAGTCGATCGTCCGCGACTCCGAAGCCCTCGCCAAGATGGCCGCGGAGCGCATCCTCGGGAGGGCCGTCTGATGCGCCGCCTCCTGCTCCTTCTGCTGGTCCTCGTCACTCCGGCGCTCTTCGCCGAGACCGAGACGACCGGCACCGCCGCCGCGCACGGCACCGAAGCCGCGCACGGCGAAGCACCGGCCGGCGAACATGGCCAGGCCGCTGCCGAGCATCACGAGAAGACGTACTTCGGCATCCCAGGCTGGATCCTCAAGATCGCTAACATGCTTCTCTTCATCGGCGTGCTGGCGTACTTCGTCGGCGGTCCGGTCAAGAAAGCTTTCGCCGAACGCAGCGCAGCGATCCGCCGCGCGGCCGATGAAGCGAAAGAGCGCCGCGTGAAGTCGGACCAGATGGCGAGCGAGATTCAGGCGCGCCTCACGGCGATCGAAGCCGAGGTTCGTGCGATCCACGAGCGTGCACAGGCGGAAGGGGAGCGTCAGAAGCGCGAGCTGATGACCGCCGCCGACGCCGAGCAGCAGAAGATCCTCGCGGCCGCGCGCAACGAAGTCGACAACCAGCTCAAGCACGCGCGCACCGAGCTCACCGAGTTCGCGGGACAGCTCGCATCCGAGCGCGCCGAGCAGATCCTGCGCGAGAAAATCACGGAGCAGGATCAGCGCAATCTCTTCCAGGAGAGTCTGCGCGAGGTGGGTGAGGTGAAATCATGATCCGTCGTTTCGCCCGTCCGTACGCCCGCGCCATCATGGACGCCGCCGGCTCGCCCGCGAAAGCGAACGAGCTTCGCGGAGAGCTGATGAGCTTCGCCTCGGCGCTCAAGAAGTCGAACGAGCTGCGCGACCTCTACGCGAACCCCGGCATCGACGAGGCGACGAAGATCAAGATCACACAATCGCTTGCGAAGAAGATGAAAGCGTCGGAGCTCGCGGAGCGGGTCATCGAAGTGCTGGTGCGCAATCATCGCATCAACGACATCGACGCGATCCTCTCGGCGCTCGCCGCCTACGTGAACAAGCAGCTCGGCGTCGCGATCGCGGAAGTGCGCAGCGCGAAGAGCCTCACCGCCGACGAGATCCAGGAGCTCGCCAGCACGCTGTCGAAGAAGGTCGGCAAGAAGGTGGAGCTCGACATTCGCACCGATCCCACTTTGCTCGGCGGCTTCGTCGTGCAGATCGGCAGCGAGATCTGGGACGCGTCGGTTGCAGGAAAGATCAACAAATTTCGCGAATCGTTAGCGTAGACAAATAACGCAAAGCGATTCAGTCGGCTGATTCGGAGAACATATGGCTGTCGATTTGAAGGCAGAAGAAATCACAGAGATTATTCGTCAGCAATTAACGGGCATCGGCCGCGGCGTCGAAGTGTCGGAAGTCGGCACGGTGACGTCGGTCGGTGACGGTATTGCGCGCGTCTACGGCCTCGAGCGGGTCATGGCCGGTGAGCTCGTGCAGTTTCCGCACGACGTGACCGGACTGGCGCTGAACCTCGAGGAAGACAACGTCGGCGTCGTTCTCCTCGGCGACTACGCGAACCTGAAGGAAGGCGACCAGTGCAAGCGCACCGGCCGCATCATGTCGGTTCCGGTCGGAACGGCCGTGGTCGGACGCGTCGTCAACGCGCTCGGCCTGCCGATCGACGGCAAAGGCCCGATCACCGCGAAGGAGTACTACCCGATCGAGCGCCTGGCCCCGGGCGTCATCGACCGTAAGCCCGTCAAAGAGCCGCTCCAGACCGGACTCAAGGCCATCGACGCCATGATTCCGATCGGCCGCGGCCAGCGCGAACTGATCATCGGCGACCGTCAGACCGGCAAGACCGCCGTCGCGGTCGACACGATCATCAACCAGAAGGGCAAGGACGTCATCTGCGTCTACGTCGCGATCGGCCAGAAGAAGTCGACCGTCGCGCAGGTCGTGAAGACGCTCGAGCAGTACGGCGCGATGGACTACACCGTCGTCGTCAACGCCTCCGCCTCCGAAGCCGCGCCGCTGCAGTACCTGGCGCCGTACGCCGGATGCGCGATCGGCGAGTACTTCCTCTACAACGGCCAGCACGCGCTGGTCATCTACGACGATCTTTCCAAGCACGCCGCCGCGTATCGCGAGATCTCGCTGCTGCTGCGCCGTCCGCCCGGCCGTGAGGCGTATCCCGGCGACGTCTTCTATCTCCACTCCCGCCTGCTCGAGCGCGCGTCGAAGCTGTCCGACGCCCGCGGCGGCGGCTCGCTGACGGCGCTGCCGATCATCGAGACGCAGGCCGGCGACGTCTCGGCGTACATCCCGACGAACGTCATCTCGATCACCGACGGTCAGATCTTCCTCGAGACGGACCTCTTCCACTCCGGCGTCCGCCCCGCCATCAACGTCGGCATCTCGGTGTCGCGCGTCGGCGGCTCGGCGCAGGTGCGCTCGATGCGCTCCGTCTCCGGCACGCTCCGTCTCGACCTCGCGCAGTACCGCGAGCTCGCGGCGTTCGCGCAGTTCGGCTCGGACCTCGACAAGACGACGCAGGCGCAGCTCAACCGCGGCAAGCGTCTCGTCGAGATCCTCAAGCAGGGGCAGTATCAGCCGCTGCGCGTCGGTCTTCAGACCGCGTCGATCTACGCCGGCACCAAGGGCTTCCTCGACAATCTCGCCGTGCACGCCGTCCGTCCGTTCGAGGCCGCGCTGCATCAGCACCTCACCGACGAACATGCGGAGCTGGTCGGAAAACTCGAGACCTCGCCGAAGTTCGACGCCGAGATCGAGGGCGCGATCCGCAAAGCCATCACCGACTTCAAAGAGCAGTACGTGAAGGACAACGCGAACGTTCTCGCGGTCTAAGAACAATGCCGAGCACGATCGATCTCCGACGACGGATCCGAAGCGTCAAGAACACGCAGCAGATCACCAAGGCCATGAAGATGGTGGCCGCGGCGAAGCTGCGTCGCGCGCAGGAGCGGATGATGGCAGCGCGCCCGTACGCCGCAGCATTGCGGCAGGTGCTCGCCTCGATGTCGACGCGTGTCGACATGTCCAAGCATCCACTGCTCGAGACGCGTGAGCAGGAGAACAAAGTCCTGCTGCTGATCGTCACCGCGGACCGCGGTCTCGCCGGCGCGTTCAACACCAACATCATTCGCGCCGCGCAGAACGCGATTGCCGAAAAGGGCTGGCAGGAAGTGCATCTCCTGCCAATCGGCCGCAAGGCGCTCGACTTCTTCAAGCGCCGCACCTGGCCGATCCGCCGCCAGTCGACGGGCATCTACCAGGCGCTGTCGCTCGACACTGCACGCGAGATCGCGAATGCGTTCACGCAGGACTTCCTGAGCGGCGAGTTCGATGCGATCTACGTCGTCTACAACGAGTTCAAGTCGATCATCGCGCAGCGCGTGACGCTCGAGCGCATTCTTCCGCTGCCGCGCGAGTGGGCATCCGAGGATGCGCCGGCGATCGAGTATTTGTACGAGCCGAGCCCGGAGGCGATCCTCAGCGATCTCCTTCCGAAGCACATCGAGTTTCAGCT